>DATNQR010000640.1:0-7621 GCA_036703905.1 Thermosynechococcaceae cyanobacterium | reverse complement strand
CCATCGTGGTGCGATCGATCACCCGTTGATTCAAGAGTTCGCTTTGCCGGATCGTGTCGGGTTGGGGAGTCATAGCGCTGCACAACAGGGCACTTCCATTTTAGTTGAGCGAAGGGTTGAAATTGAGCAACTGGCAGGCCGAGAAGAGGGAGCGATCGCGGCTCCACTGCCGATCACTTCTGAGGGCAACCCACTTCCACACGCCCTGAAAATTGTACCGCGTCACTTTCTCCCCAGTCGCTTCCGACAGCAGCTTCCACAGGTCAGCGCCTGTATCTTTGATGTGGCCAAGGGTGTAGCCGGATTCTTCTGAAATTTCTTTGTAGGAGCAGTCTTGCCAAACACCGCAGATCACAATTTTCTGAACTTTGTTCAACTGCTTGGGCGCTAGGATTTGCTCGACCAACTCTAATCCTTCTTCCAAAGTCACGCTTGAGGCTCCTTGTGTTGCAAGAAATTGGGCGAGGTCACTCATCGGTGACACCTCGCCCGTTGACTTGGGTATTGGAGCGATCACACCTCTGATTTTTTGAGAAGTGCGATCGACCCTCAGCCCGGAAAATTTCTTCCTTGAATAAATCTTCCGGCTTGTAAGCAAGCTTTCCGGGTGTTTTACTCCGTATTTCCCCAGATCGTTGCTTAAGTTTTACTTCGCTCTTCCGTGCTACTTCTGACCTTTTCTGACTTTCCTCCGACTTTCTCCCGACTTTTCTCCGACTGACGAGGGGCGATCGACGCGGTTAGTTTGGCTGTAGCTCAGAAAAAGGAATTCAAAGTGAGACTTCAAGAAGTTCAAACTTGTCCGACTCGTGTAGTGCGTGAACTCGATCGACAAATCATCTTCAAGATGAATCAACTAGCGTCCAATTCCCTTGTCAGCTTTGCTGATTTAGCTGTGAATATTGGTGAATCCACCTGGCCCTATCTCCAGTTGGTAGCTAAGGTGGCACTCGAAAAGGCGATCAATGAGCGTGGCAGCAGACTCTTTGTCAACTCAGCTTATCGCACAATTGCTCAACAACTCCTGCTGTTCAACCAGTTTCGGTCAGGGCGATGTGGCATTGTTGCTGCTGCCCCTCCTGGAGGCAGTAACCATCAGAGTGGTTTGGCGCTTGACATTGAAGATTCTGATGGTTGGCGACCATTTCTTGAACGGCATGGCTGGCGATGGCTCGGTAGCTTTGACCCAATGCACTTTGATTTTGTTGGAGGCGGTACTCAAGACATCAATCCAATCGCAGTCGAAGCTTTTCAACTGCTCTGGAATGAAAACAATCCAAATGATGTCATTGATGCTGAGGGAATCTTTGGCCCCCAAACGGAAGCACGTCTAAATATTTCGCCTGTCGATGGTTTCTCAAAGGGGAACAAGATCCCAGATGTATCTCCCTCATCGGTTGAAAGAGTTCTTCTCCTGAGCCATCCAAATCAGGAGGGTGAAGACGTTCGCAAAGTTCAGCAGGCTTTAGTCAATGTTGGCATTGGCGTGACTGTTGATGGTTTCTTCGGGCCTGCTACTGACTTAGCAGTAAGGAAGTTTCAGGGCTTGAATCGCTTGTCTGTGGATGGAAAGGTTGGGCCAGGGACTCGAAAAGCAATGGGAATTTAGACAAGCGAGGGGAAAGCATACTACCACTTGTTCCACTGCATGGCTTAAACAATCAACTAGGAGAACCATCAATGGGTATTGAAAAAATTCAGCTTCAAGCAGGTGACGGAATTGATACTCCACATCTCAGTGCTCAAGTAGAGATACTTCAGCAACGTCTCAAAGATTGGGGTGTTCTTCCCACGAATGCTAAGGTTGACGGAAAGTTTGGAACCGCTACCAAAGCAGCAGTCGAGCGTTTCCAGAGCCTGCGTCCTGCTGATCCAGCTAGAAGTCAGTTTGTTCCTACAGGACTTTCCATCACGGGCATTGTTGATCAAGACACCTGGGCAGAAATTTTGAAGGTTTCTCCATCCGAGATCAAGATTCTGAGTCGTGACGCTCCTCAGATTTTTAACCCTGCTGGATTTCCTGCTATCGACGATCTGATTCAGAAGGCAGCTACTCCTCCAGAGCTTCGTTCACGGGCGCGTATTACAATCCCTATTATTTTGAGTGAATGTATATCCAGTGGAGTGAGTGACAGGGGCCAAATTGCTTATGTTCTAGCGACCGCAGAGCATGAGTCCCATTTGGGCGAGTTGATGACAGAACTGGCTGATGGTTGGGATTACGAACCCCCTGGTGAACTAGCTAGGATTTTGGGAAACACTGAAGCAGGAGACGGGCCTCGATACAAAGGACGGGGATTTGTGCAAGTCACAGGTCGTCGAAACTATGAGGATTGGGAAAACAGGCTTGGCATTGATTTGTTGAGCAATCCTGAACAAGCAACGATACCCAGCGTTGCTGCCAAAATTCTTGTTCAAGGTATGCGTGATGGCAGATTCACAACTCTCAGTCTCAATCAATTCATTGTTGGTGACGATCGAGACTTTGAAGGAGGCAGAGCAATTGTCAACGGAAGGGATCGCGCTCTTCACATTGCTAGGATTGCCGATCAGTATTTCAGTGCTTTGACTTGAGTCATTTTCTTTCTGTTCGTTGCTATGTAAGAAATTATGATTGCTCCTACCAAGTTCAAGAGGAGCAATCATATCACTCATCTCTAACCAAATGATTTCCATAGTCCATGAAAAATCTCTCCAACTTACTCATTGGTCTGGTTGCACTTCTGCACATTGGTTTTCTCACAATGCAGATGTTTCTCTGGCAAACACCGATCGTTCGAGAAATCTTTGACTTGACTCAAGAACAAGCTAACTTCTCCGCTCCACTAGCTGCTAATCAAGGTTTATGTAATGGCTTTTTAGCGGCTGGGTTGCTGTGGGGGTTGTTGGCGAAGCGTGAGGCGTTTGCGATCAAAATGTTCTTCCTCACTTTCATCATTATCGCTGGTCTCTATGGAGCAGCTACCATCAGGATTTCTATTTTGTTCACTCAGGCTTTTCCTGCTGTCCTTGCCCTGCTTTTAGTTTGGCTAGAAAACAGCCAGAGCAAAACTGCTAAAGCTCTGTGAACTACATGATCGTTCCTGCCAAACTCAAGAGGGACGATTGATCAAATCTCACGCCCAAACCTTCGTTGCAGGAAATAATATGAACAAACTGACTGAATTCCTTCAGGACCCGAATGGCGAGTTTTCATCAACTCGCTTGGCATTCCTTGCGTGGATATTTGCTGTTCTGATTGGCTGGGGAGTTGATACCGCTCGACATGACTACAAAATGGCCCAGATACCCGAATCTGTTCAGGTTCTGATAGGCGTGTTGATGAGCGGGAAGGTAGTTCAAAGATTTGGTGAGAAGCCAATCTCTGATTCTGCTGAACTTGAAATAACCCAAAAAGTAAAGACGACTGAGGCTAACAATACTGCTCTACCACTGCCAGGGAAGGTTGGATAAAGCTTGGGCAGCAGGACGATCAAGCCTTGCTGCCAATCTTTACTAATTTGTGCTGACCTAAACCTTCGCCTCCAGGGACTTGAGAAACTCCGTGTTTACGCCGGACTCGCGGGCCAGAGCAATCTTGCCCGTGCGAGCGATTTCCCTTAAACCAAACTTGTTGAGAACCTGAACGATCGCCACCATCTTGCCCGGATCGCCCACCACCTCCAGCGTCACCGAATCTTCCGCCACGTCCACTACCCGCGCCCGAAAGATCTGCGCTAGTTCCACAATTTCCGATCGAGTGCCGCTGTTAGCATTCACTTTCAGCAACATCAATTCCCGCTCTACACAGGGAATCTCTGTGATGTCCTGCACCTTCAGCACATTGATCAGTTTGTAAAGCTGCTTGGTCAGTTGCTCAATGCTGCGGGCATCCCCCGGAACCACCATCGTAATCCGGGAAACACCCATCTGCTCAGCAGGGCCCACAGCCAGACTTTCGATGTTGAAGCCGCGCCGAGCAAACAGACCAGCAATACGGGATAAAACTCCCGCTTCATCTTCAACCAAAACAGAGAGAGTGTGCTTCATGGCGAATTGGGGAGAGCAAAAAGCTAGTCTCCCATTTTAACGTGCAGATTTGCGATCGCAAGAGCCTTTGTATCTCTGTCTTGCAAAACGTTAAAAAGCCCTAACCCTACTGCACCACCTGAACTTCAGTGCCCAGCTTTACCTGCTTGAACAGCTCTTCAACATCCTGGTTATACATCCGAATGCAGCCATGGGAAGCAGGCGTTCCGACGGACTTAGGATTAGGCGTACCGTGGAAACCAATCCAGTTTCTGCCATCCGTCCAGAAGCCAATCCAGAATCGGCCTAGGGGATTTTCAGGATCGCCCGCTGGAATCAACACCCCTTGTTCTAGAGGATGGGCCCAGGCGGGATCTTTAATCATCTGCCGAACTTGATAGTTGCCCGTTGGCGTTTCCCAACCGGGGCGACCCACGGCGATTGGGTAGGTTTTCACAGCCGTCTCACCGCGATAGAGCGTCACCTGCCGCCGACTGAGGCGAATCTGCAATCGGAGCGGCATCAGCGCATCACTGGGTTCCGTTGGAAAATCCGGCACGGCCAGGGGTGGCAGTTGAGGCCGAGGGAGGGAAAACGAGATGGGCTGCACAATCTCTCTCTGGACACTAGAGGGCGCAGAGAAAGCGATCGTCGGAGCCGAGATCAGCCCAGTCGTAAACAATGCGGTGATGAGTTTCAGCGATCGACGGGTCATGCGAAAAAAAGGGTGGGCCAACATTAACTTCCATCAAAGCACAGGTAGCAAAACCCGGAAACTTCCATCAGAGCACAGGGAGCAAAACCTGGAGAGTTGCCAGAAAGAAATTGCCTAGAGCAACTTCACACAACGCGAAAAAGGTGAGGAAGGTTGATTTTCCTCACCTCTGCATTACCGAACCACTACCATAGGGCCCGAACTGGAGCCGGTGTACCCGTTGAGTCAGGGACAGGGCTGCTGGGCGAAGGAGACGGCACTGGCTGAGGCGTTGGCGCTGGCTGCTGGGCTGTGGTCAGAATTGGGCCAACCAGAGCCAGTACTTCCTCTGCTGTTGCATAGCCGTCAAAAGCTTCTGACGCAAACGGAATCACGGAGCCGCCAGAGTTTTGCTTTTCTTGGGGAATCAGCGCAGTCGGGCTACTGCCCCGGTTTTCGTCGTAGATCACGCTGCTTGCGTCTCTGATCCAGGGGCGCACATTGGCATTGAGCAACGTTTGGCGCAGATAGCGGATGCCTGCTGCATGGCGAGCCTCAACCGAGTGAATCGCTAGCGCGCCTGCCAGCACAACCTTACCGGCTTCTCCCGCCGCCAAGAGGTTCTGCACCTGTCCTTTGTAGGCGGCGACTCCCAAATCTTCCACATACTGACCAGCCAGCAGCAGGTCGGCTGGGTTAGCAAAGGGATCGCGGCCCAGAATGGCGCTGTAGTTAGGGCGGGCCGGCAGACGGATGGCATCAGGATTGCCCCCTAGCGATCGCAGCACCGCCGACAGATCAACAACGTGCTTGGCTTCATCTTCGCCATAGGAAACTAGGGCTGCTTTAGCGACCGCAGGCGCACCGGACAAGGGGCCCGTCTGGGCGGCAGCGATCGCTCGGCGATAGAAATCGGCTTCCAGTTTCTCCAGCGTCAGCGCGTACTCCACCACCTGTCGGGGCGAGAGAGTGGCATTTTGGGCAAGGGCGGCTGGCGCAAAGACCACAGACACTAAGAGAAGAGACAGCACGATCGCCGTGGCTTTGGTAGAGATGGCAAGGCCGTGCAGGACAGAAACCAGGCGATCGCAATTCCTGTGGAACTGAGCGATCGGAAATTGTGCCAGATGGCTGGAAAAGCGTTTCATAATGCTTGTGACTCCTGCAATTAGGCGACCAACGTGCCGTTGATGGGGTTGTTCAAAACTCGGAGGGAACCAACCGCCGCAACAACTTGCTTAGGCGTGAATAACTCGTCGTAGGCGCGGCCTCGGAAGGGATTGAGTCCGGCGTTGAGGTTGGCATCGGTGACTAGGCGCTCAGTGTCTACTTCTGTAGTCGATCGTCCCAGTAGGGCGCGTACTCCCGCCGCGTGCCGACCTTCTACCGAGACAATGGAACCCGCCGCCAGTAGGTAGGTGGGGTTGGTTAAGCTAGGGCCAGCGCCATTATAGGCATGAACACCCAAGTCTTCTAGCGTGACTGCCGTGTTGAGAATTTTGGCCCGATCGGTCAGTAGTACCGTCAGTCCAGAGGTGTTTAGGCTCAGATCCCTGGTTTGGAACAGAGCATTAGCTCCTAGAACCTGCCGCAGAAATTTGACGTGAGAAGCCTCGTGGCTGCCTAGGGCTTGCAGATATTCCAGTTCTCTAGCGTTGGTGATTTTGCCACTAGCGATCGCTGCGGGATAGAATGCCGCTTCCAGTTCTTCCAGGAGCAAAGCGAAATTGAGAATGCCGATGTCGTCGGCATTGAAAGTTAGGGTTTTGCTGGTTTGAGCCAGCAGAGTTTTGGGAAGGCTGGTCAGCATTGCAGTTCCCAAGCCGCAAACTCCCCACTTAAACAAATTTCTCCGTGATGCAGAGTAGCGCTGCTTGGAGAAGGCGATCGAAATAGCCATATTGCCACACTTAGTAAGATGGGACACATTTTCTTTTGAAGCTCGTCACCAACCCCAAATCTTTTCGATGCTGGAGCTGGCTGGCAGGGCTGATTTGCAGTAGAAGCTGCAAAAAGGTAGTGCAAAGAAGTAAGTAGCTCTGTAAGCTTCTATACTTTTGTGCACAATACCCCCTAAAGAGATAAATCCTTTCTACCTGAGTGGTGATTCTCTGGCCAGCTTATCTACCTCCTAGGAGGGAGCAAGAGCTTGATGATCCCGCTTCTATTCCCTGTACGCCTCTGACCGGCCACTGGATTTAAAGGCGCTGTAAGTGGCGGTAAAGTAAGGTCATCGCTATGCCCAAGGTCTTGTAGCCCGCTTTGTCGAACAACACCACTACTTTGTCGCCTTCGTAGCGCATGACAGTTCCCTCGCCCCAAGATTTGTGAGCTACGCGGCTGTCGATCGCAAACGGTTGGAGTCCGTCTTGCCGCTCTATTCCGTCCTGCTGCTTTACAGTGACTCCAGCTTTGCAGTTATCGCAGGCTCCGCAGGGTTTTTCGATCGTCTCGCCAAAGTAGTTGAGTAGAAATTCCCGCCGACAGCCGCGCACTTCGGCGTAGCCTCGGATCATCTCCAAGCGCGATCGTCCCATTTGCTTGTACTGTTCCTGGGCTTGAGCGGCTTCCTCTAGCGCTTCCCCCAAATCCTCCGCTTCCTCGGCAGCGACGACTTCTCCTGTGGGCAACAACTCCACCACTCCAACTTCTTCCAGGCGGCTAAGAGCTTTGGTTACTTTGGATTGAGACAACGCAGTTTCTTGCTGCAACGCCTTCAAGGTCAAAGGTTCTTCAGCTTGGTGAACCGTGACGGCCACTTGTGCCACCTGATCTACATTCACTTGCCCACCGCCCGCAAAGAACCGCCGCAGATTCAGGTCATCGGGATTGTAGAACAGGATGGCTCTAGCAGACTCTCCATCCCGGCCGGCACGGCCAATTTCTTGGTAGTAAGAGTCCACAGAATCGCTAATGTCG
>DATNQR010000639.1:0-6919 GCA_036703905.1 Thermosynechococcaceae cyanobacterium | reverse complement strand
CAAAATAGGCGGCGGTCATGACTCAAAGCCTAGAAAGGCCCCGGCATCTTCAAGATGTCGGGGCCTTTCTAGGCTTTCGCTGGATTGAATTTAGGAAGGGGGTTACAAGGTTGCGCTGCCTACACTTCGACTTCGTTGCCGATGTTGAACAGTTCAGCGATCGCTTGGCGTTCGGCCGGGGGTTGATCGGGTAACTCTTGGCGGGCATCGGTGATCAGCCAGTCGAGGGACGCAGCCTGAACGTCGATCGTTGCGCCTGTCTTATCTACGCAGTAGCGCCCGAAGACCAGCTTATCCACCAAGCGTACCCCTGGGCCGAGACGGGAGTATTCAAAAATCACGCTGTTGTCCACGGTTGCGCCACCGCACACCCAACAGTTGGGCCCGATCATCGTTGGCCCAACAATCTTGGCCCCATCTTCAATGTGAGTCATACCGCCGATATAGACCGGCCCCTGGATGTCCACTTTGTCCCAGTTGACAGCCACATTCAGCCCCGTGTAGATACCGGGGGCAACTTGATGACCTGGAATCTGGACGTTCTTCACTTCCCCGTTGAGCACAGCGCGGATGGCATTCCAGTAATCGGGAACTTTGCCAATGTCTACCCATTCAAAATCCATGGGAATGCCATAGAACGGCGCGCCAACTTCCACCAGTTTGGGGAACAAGTCGCCGCCAATGTCGAACTCCACGTCAGAGGGAACGTAGTCTAGCACTTCCGGCTCAAAGATGTAGATTCCGGTGTTGATGCAGTTGCTCAGGGCTGCTTCCACCGAGGGTTTTTCCTGAAAGGCTTTGATTTTGCCGTTCTCATCCGTCACGACTACGCCATAGCTGGAGACTTCTTCCTGGGGCACTGTCTTCATCACGATCGTGGCGATCGAGCCTTTTTCCTTATGCCACTTCACCGCCGCAGTTAGATCCAAGTCGATCAGCGCGTCGCCGCACAGCACCACGAAGGTATCGTCAAAAAAGGGCGAGAAATCCTGGATTTTCCGCATTCCACCGGCTGAACCGATCGCTTTGCCCACCAGTTCTCCATCTACCACGCTGCCCTCGAAGGAATAGGCAATCTGCACTCCGAAGCGCTGTCCATCTCGAAAGTAGCTCTCGATTTCCTCTGCCAAGTGGCTAACGTTGACCACAATCTCGGTAAACCCATGCTGCCGCAGTAGTTCTAGCAAAAATTCCATCACTGGCTTTTGCAGAATGGGAATCATGGGCTTGGGAATAGTGTGCGTGATGGGCCGAACCCGCGTCCCTTTGCCCGCCGCCAGAATCATGGCCTTCATATAGTATGTCTCCCCAACCTTGCGCCGCTTAATTTGGACAACGAGTGAATCAGTGGATCTTCATAAGGAACACGATCGTGCCCTTTCATTTACCCAGATGGTAGGAGATTACCTAGAAGACCATTGAGGAATGCATTGCTCTTTAAAGAACCTCTGCAAAACTCAATTGCTACTTCACGAAAACTCCATCTTGCCCTATCTGTTCTGCCCAGTTGCTTTGAATCGTAGCATTAGAGAGGCGGCACAGTCGTCGAGGGAAAAATTTGGGCAACGGATGGCTCTAGCAGGCGAATTTTCAGGTCACTGTAGAACTCTTCCTGCGATAGCTCCACCTTCGACTGAGCCGACAGGAGCAATAATGCCCAGAACACCCCAACGCGATCGTGCTGCGAACTGATGGCTTCCTCAGTTTCGTTGGACAAACTGGACTTATGTGACCACATCTCCAGCAGCAACTCAAAATCTAGCCACTCCTGGGCCGAGCCGGAACTGGCCCAATGCTCAGTGAAAAACTGCTCCAGGGTCAGCGCCATCTCCGACAGATTTTCCTGGTGGGCAAGTTGAGCGATCGCCCGAATCGCCTGCTTACGAGATTGAGGTCGGATCGGCGGTCGGCGACGGGTGGGAGGTTCTTCCAGAGCGGCGGCGATCGTCTGGAGTTGAGCGATTAACTCCTTCAGCGTGACCCGCCGTTTGCGAGGTGGTTGAGCTACGGCCCGCCGAGTCAGCCGTCGCTCCAGGTGAGGCGGCAAAGCAGCGCCAGAATCCTCCTCACAGTCTGTAAACTCGTCTGTTTCTGCCTCTGCCTCGCTGGCTTCTGCCTGGGTCAGGTTTTCGGCCTTCAGCAGCAGCAGCATGGAGGCGTACAGAAACGCTTGCCCCGACTGGGACAGGTTCGATTCATACAGCTCTCGCCCCGTGCCGATCGTCGGGTTCAGTTCTCGCAAAAAGCGATCAATGACATCGATCACCTTGACATCCCAGGGGTCAACCTCGCCTCGCTCCGCTAAATCCATCAGTAGGGCGATCGCGTCTTGGGCAAGGGCAAGGGGCATGGATGAACCTAGCGACGAGTGGTTTGCACAAAATAGAGCGCTGCCAGCAGAATCAATCCCAGGAGCGACACTGGAACCCATAGGCTCCAGGGATTGAGCGGTGTGATCAGGTCAGAACCAGCCATGGCTTTCTGGATGGAACTATTGCGCGTAAATCTCGGTTGCTTCAGCATCCTGGGTCAGGGTTGAGCTAGCGGGCAGCAATCGCTGCTGCTCCTGAATTTCAGCCTTATACCGCTCAACGTCCTGTTCTAGTTCTTGGATGCGATCGTCCCGTACACCGATTTCCTGTCGCCGCTCAACCAGTCGCTGAAGCTGCGTCCAGACGCTGAACACCCACGCCAGCACTGCACCGATCCCCATTGCCAGGATCAGTTCGATCGATAGAGGTGCTTGTACCTGCACTCCTTCCACAACCTTAATAACCGCAGGCTCAGTATTTTGGATGCCAAACAGAACCAGAGCCAGACAGATAACAAAGATGATGACAAAATTGACTTGCCGCATAGTATCTAACCTAGTACTTCAATCTAGTGTGCTCTAACGCTGGTAGCAGACAGGTTGAGGAGGAAGCTCAGTTGGGGCTGCTCCTCGGTAGGGTCGATCGTGCCATGGATTATCTCGACAAATTCGCCCGAAGTTAGTACAGGTTTACGCATCGATCGACTTACTGCTCAGTTGTACCAGAGACTGACAAGAAATGTCCAAGATTGAAGCAGCATTTTAGATTCGCAACCTTAAATTTGCAAGCTAGATTCACAGGCTAGACTTACGGGCTGAATTACGGACGACTCTAGCTCAACTTCAATCCTTAATCCTCATCTAGAGGCTCTTGGCCTATTCCCTCTGCCAGCCCGACTTGGGGTACGTTAGCTGTTCGGACTGCATCTAATGTGCCTTTGATGGTTCCTGCGATCGGCACAGCAATGATCACGCCCAGGAAACCCGCAATTTGCAGCCCTGCCAGTAGCGCCACAAAAATCCAGATGGGGTTGAGTCCAGTAAAGTTACCCATCATCCGAGGAGCGATAATGTTGTCGCGGAACTGCTGAATCAACGTGCAAACTACGCCTACCCAGAAACCCAGACCCACATCTTGGAGCATCACTAGCAAACTGACCAAGCCAATTCCCAAAGCTGCCCCGACAAACGGGATCAACTCCGCGATGCCAATCAGCAGGGCAAACAGAAGCGCAAACGGAACCTTCAGTACCAGAAACGCTGGGATCAGCACGATCACCATAAACAGCGCCAGCAGCAACTGGCTGATGAAGAAGTTCTGGAAATTTAGCCGAAGCGACGCACCGAGGGGAGGGCCGATCTGCGCTGGCAGCAGGTTGATGAGTCCAAACCAGAGCCGATCGCCGTACAGCAGCATATAGAACGCCAACACCAAGATCAGAATGCCGTCCACTAGCCAGGTTACGGTTCCCAGCGCCAGCGTCAGGGCTTGCTTGGCTACAGTTTCCAGTTGACCTTCAATCTGCGTGTTTATCCGACCGCTCAAACCGCGTAGATCCAGAGCTAGGTTGCGTGCCTTGGCCCAGTTGTCTAGAGCTTGCAGATTTTGACGACTGGATTCCAGCCACCCAGGAATTTTGCCGAATAGCTGATTTGTTTGCTCTACCACCAATGGCACGAGGGTTACGCCCAGGATGACGAACACGGTGCAGGTGATCAGCAGAACCAGAATGACCGCTTGAGTTCGAGTGATGCGGGCCCGCTCGAAGAAATGGACGCAGTAGTTCAGCAGAAATGCCAGGATAGCCGCACTGATTAGCAGCGTAATCAAATGCTCGAAGTAGCTGAAAAGCTGAGTGATCAGCCAGACATTCAAAGCCACCACCGGGCCACTCAAACCCAGAATGATCAAGCGCTGGAGGGTGGGGGGACGGTTCATGGCTAATCGTTCATCATCGATCGCTAGAGGACAGGATATCTGGGTCAGGGATAGCTACATCCTGATGGGATTGAGGATACTTCAAATATCTGCCGCCCAACACCAATAACACGATAATCATCGTCCCAATTCCCAGTGGACTAGGCAACCAAAATACCGCCTCAATATGGTTAATTTCGCCCGGAATCAGGTTCCAAGTTAAGTCCTTGCTTGATTTTTCTGGTTGCAGAACACTTGGATTTTTGGTGCTGCGTGCGCCCCACGGAGTTTCCAGGCGGAACGCTAGATCGACCAACGCGCCAGAGCTAATTAACAGATTGCCTTCAGTAGAAGAAACTCCCAACGATCGCAAATCTAGGTCGTAGCGCAGGCGATCGCGCTCCAGCAGCAGAAAGTTACTGTGGCTCACTGATAAGTGAGATTCAATCTCTGGTATCTCCAGGGAGGCGGCGGGATTGGCTGCAAAGAACCGATTGAACTTGGTTTCCAGTTCTGTTGCATTGCCGAAGGGAATGGTGATCAGCAAATCGTGATCCGCTGATCGCTGCACCGAGCCACCCAGCGATCGAGCCTGTTGCTCTGCTGCCTTCGTCCACTGCTGTACAGTCGCTTCGCTCAAGCTGCGGAACCGATCGCTCACCTGAAGACGCTGAACGATCGCGCCCCGATGGGGATTGTCAAAGTGGATGCTCAGATCCGACTGGACACATCCCGACAGCACCAGCGACAGCAACACCAGCAGCACCCCTCGCCACTGCCGCAGCCATTGCTTGGCTGCGGCGGAAAGAATCAGAAAAGATTGCACGGCTCTACACCACCTTTCAGCACCGAGAGAGCTTTTGAATTGTACCCTCTGCAAGTTCCTGCTGATCAATTCAGTAGGAGAGGAGGTGGGCGAGGCTTTGATGAAGATAGGTTACGGAATTGTTTAATCTGCGATCGTTTTAGGGATTTCTAAGCTGTCCTCTTGTGATGGCTTCCATGCAGTATCCTTTAGAATTCACCTTCAAGTTCTGGTCGCTTTCGCCCAAAATCATCGTCACTGATGCTCAGGGGCAAGTGGTTCTCTTCGTCAAGCAGAAGCTGTTTCGGCTCAAGGAAGTGATCAACATCTGCGCTGATGTGGAGCAAAAGCAACTGCTCTACCAGATCAAAGCTGATCGCATTATTGATTTTTCTGCCCGCTATAACTTCATTGATCCTAGTGGGCGGACGATCGGAGCCGTCAAGCGTCGTGGGCTAAAGTCTTTCTGGCACGCGCACTACGACATTTTGAACGGTGACACACCAGCTTTTACAATCCAAGAAGAAAATCCCTGGGTCAAAGTAGTGGATTCGCTGCTCTCTCAGATTCCACTGGTTGGGATGTTTAGTGGTTATTTCTTCAATCCGGTTTACGTGGTTAGCCGAGTCAGTGGCGGCGTGGTGATGCGGCTAGAGAAGCGCCCGTCTTTTCTGTCCCGCGTCTTCATTGTGAAGCAGGTCGATCGCCTGAACTCCACCGAAGAAACAGAAGCGCTCTTGAGCCTGTTGATGATGCTCCTGCTGGAGCGCAATCGCGGTTGAAGTTTTCGCCTTCGGTTGATTTCGGTGGGCGAGGTGGACTGAGAAGCGATCGCGGCTGAAGCAGCGCTACGCTTCGTCGGTTCCCTGGCGATTCTGAAGAATATCCAGAATTCAACGGTTCTCGGTCTGTAACCCTCGCACATCCACCTGAATGTCCCGCACTTCTGCCTGAATGTCCCGCACTTCTGCCTGGATGTCTCGCATATCCGTGCGGCTGCCTCGGAGTTCCTAGCGGTACTTGCATTCTCGCGCAGCAGCAGGACGATCGTCCTTAACTGGGCGTGTAGGTGAGCGATCGTTCTTCCGCCGTTAGGTCGCTTTCCTGTACCCCTAAGCGCAACGCTCGCCCCGTCGGCCCCAGAATCAAGCGCGGCAGAGTTTTGTGATCTACTACCTGCATGGTGGTCATGTTGTAGGTGGTGTAGACAGTGGACTCTGAGCCAAAATCCACATCTACGATCGTCAGGGTTTTGTAGGGTGGTAGGGAGCTGTTGAGCAACGGGCGGGAGCCGCTTCCTAGAGCGCTGGTGTGAAGAAGTTCCAGCTTGCCGTGGTGAGCGGGGTAGTAGGCGTGGTGGTGTCCGCTGATGTAGGTGCGGACGCGATAGCGCTCCAGCATATCGGCTAACTGCTTAGCGGGGGCTAGGACTTCGCCAGGGTCGTCTCGGCCCACAGCGACGGCATAAAGGGGCAAATGCCCGATCGCAATTCTCATCTTGGCCGCCTGAGCCGTGCTGCTGGCCAAAGCCTTCTCTGCCCAAGCGATTTGCTCGGCGGGCATCCGAGAAGTGGAGGCATCCCAAACTAGGTAGAAAATATCTTTGTGCTGGAAGGTGTAGTTGAAGGGAAACTTCGCCCGATCGACAAACTGGAGGTTAGGCGTGTGCTTGGGATCATTCCAGTAGGCCGAGGCCAGCTCACGATCGTTGCGGAACAGGAAGTTGCCGCCTACTGATAAGGCCGCTGAAGCATCGTGGTTGCCGATCGTGAAGCCGAAGGGCACGCCAGCCTTGCGGATTGGCCCGCCAACGTGCCGCTCGAATCCAGCCCACATCGCCTCAATTTCCGATCGCCCCAAGGAAGGAGACTGTCCCGCTACCATG
>DATNQR010000638.1:0-8501 GCA_036703905.1 Thermosynechococcaceae cyanobacterium | reverse complement strand
ACTCAAATTCAACTGGCTCAGTTAAGTTTGCTGGTGGAAGTCGATCGTCATACTGAGGCTCAACGGCTGTTCACCCAAATTCAATCCCAGCTTGCCCAACTACCGCCTAGTCGCCTAGCGGCTTATGCTCGCATTGATTTGGCTCAAAGCGCGGTGAAACTCAGCCGTCATCGAACAGAAGCTGCATCTGCTAATCTGCTCAAGCCCTCCGCTCAAGAACTTGCAACGGCGATTCAACACATTCGCTCGATCGGCGATCGACGGGGCGAATCCTATGCCCTCGGCACCTTAGGGGGGCTATATGAAACCACCCAACAATGGAACAATGCCAAAACCCTGACCCAACAAGCCCTCAGCTTAGCGCAGTCCATTGATGCCCCCGACATTGCCTATCAGTGGCAGTGGCAATTGGGGCGAATTTTTTGTCAAGGTCAACAGCCCTGCACATCCGCTGAAATGCAAGATGCGACGGCTGCTTATGCAGAAGCGGTGAAAACCCTACAATCGCTTCGCAGTGATCTGGCAGCGATTAATCAAGACGTGCAGTTTTCATTTCGAGAAAGTGTTGAACCCGTCTATCGCCAGTTTGTTGAACTGTTGTTGCAATCCGAGACAAATGTGCCCAGTCAGGAAAACCTGAAACAGGCACGTGAGACGATCGAAGCGTTGCAGTTAGCAGAACTCGACAACTTTTTTAGAGAAGCCTGCATTACAGCGCGTCCGGTCAAGATTGATCAGATTGATCCCCATGCGGCGGTCGTTTACCCCATCATTCTGCCGCATCAATTTGCCGTCATTTTATCTTTGCCCAACCAACCCTTGCGCTATCACAAAACCTCGCTGCCGCAAGCGAAAGTCGAGCAAATTCTCACCCAAATGCTCCAGGAGCTAAGAGCGACTGCCTTTGTGGAAGATTGGTTGCCGATCGCGCAACAGATCTATGATTTGCTGTTGCGCCCTGAGGAAAAGGCATTGGCAGCCAGTAAGATCAAAACCCTCGTGTTTGTGCCTGATGGCTCGCTGCGTGGTTTGCCAATGGCAGCCCTCCACGATGGTCAACGGTATCTCATCGAAAAATACAGCGTGGTGCTCAATCCCGGTCTACAATTGCTGCAACCTCAAGCGATCGATCGTCTGCAACTAAAAGGATTCTTAGCAGGACTGAGTCAAGCTCAGGGGGAGTTTTCAGCCTTGCCAAATGTGGTGACTGAAATTAGCCAAATCAAAGCCGAAATTCCGTCTCAGGTGCTGTTGGATCAAACCTTTACCAATCAAGCGCTGAAAAATGGGGTCGATTCCACACCATCCCAACTCATCCATCTAGCTACGCATGGACAGTTTAGCTCCAATGCTGATGATACCTTCATCCTCACTTGGGATGGACGCATCAACGTCAAACAATTAGACCAACTGCTGCGCTCTAGAGAACGAAAGCTCAGCCCGATCGAATTGCTCGTCCTCAGCGCCTGTCAAACGGCAACTGGGGATAAGCGAGCAGCGTTAGGCATGGCAGGTGTGGCAGTGCGATCGGGCGCACGCAGTACAGTCGCCTCCCTGTGGTCAGTCAGCGACCTCTCCACCGCCTCCCTGATGATTGAGTTTTATCGTGAGTTAGGGAAACCCGACATCACAAGAGCCGAAGCTCTCCGCCGCGCCCAGATCACTTTGTTGAAGCAAGCGGGTTATACGTCGCCCTACTATTGGGCACCATTCGTTCTCTTAGGAAATTGGCTTTGATTTGTTCATCTGGAAAAGAGGCTTTAAGACGTTATGGTTTCATTCAAATTTCGATTATGTTGCATACCGATTAGTGTTGTCCTGACAGCATTGGCGATGCAGAGCAGGGCCCCCTTTGGGATAATTGCTCCTGCTGTAGCGGGTGAAATGACACAACTAGCGCAAAGCAATGCTCCCCCTCCACGCAAGAACCCCGGTGGCACAGTGTCTGGAGGACGGCGCGATCCGATTGTCTGTCCTCAAGATTCAGGTATGCCCAGAACCGGGTCAGAACTGGTCGCCCTCAGTCCTGCAACGAAACCCGGTACTACCCTGGCAGAGCGACCCTCTTTTCTCGTCTATGTTCCCAAAACCAGCGCCAAAACTGCCGAATTTAGTCTGCGCGATGACAACGGACGGGGGGTCTATCGCACCACACTAAACTTGACCAACACATCTGGCATCATCAGCTTGAGCCTTCCTGCTCAAGCACCGCCGCTAAACGTTGGTGAGCAATACATCTGGTCTTTTGCAGTCGTTTGTGATCCCAACCGCCGCCTCAGCGATCGCTTCGTCACGGGCATGGTTCAACGCATCGAATTTGATTCAACTCGCTTACGCCAGATTCAACAGACACCGCTGAGGGAGCGGGTTTTGCTCTACCAAAAAGCAGACGTTTGGTACGATACACTCGCTGCCCTGCTTGAGCTACAGCGTACCCAAACAAATGACTCAAGCATTCGTGCACTTTGGGATGAATTCTTGCAAGCTGGTGGTGTGAGTGTCATGCTCGATAAAAAGTCAAGCCAACAGAATTCGCCTTGAGCGATTACCCCACAGGGGAACTGCTTTGCAACGACTTGAATATCGCAATTAAACTATGTGGGCAACTTTAAAGAAACATCTTTGGTACTGGCGTGGAGTTTTGGTCACGGTTCCCACTGTTGCCGGAGGAGTGCTGCTTCTACGGTTCGGGGGGGCACTCCAATTTGTGGAGTTAATGGCACTGGATCAGATGTTTCGCCTCCGTCCCACTGAGTCTGCGGATGCTCGCATTGTTCTGATCACGATCGGTGAGGACGACGTTAAGCGACTAGGACGATGGCCTATGTCAGATGCAACGCTGGCTCAGTTGCTTTCATCGATCAAACGCCAGCAACCGAAAGTCATTGGACTGGATCTTTATCGAGATTTGCCAGTAGAACCAGGTCATCAAGCACTGGTCAATGTGTTTAAGTCCACGCCGAATCTAATTGGGATTGAGAAAGTCATTAAGACTGCTCAGGGTGAAGTCGTTCAGGCACCTCCTGTTCTAGAGCAGCATGGTCAAGTGAGCGCCAGCGATCTCTTACTAGATGCGGATGGCAGAATTCGTCGCAGTTTGCTGTTTCTGACCGATCGCAATGGAAAATCGATTATGACGTTGGGAGCACGCTTAGCCACTGTGTATCTCAAACAAAAGGGTATCCAGTTGGAACCGATGAATGCTAGTCAGACTCAGTTCCGGTTGGGACGAGCTGTATTTACAACTTTGGAACCCAACGATGGGGGTTACGTGAATATTGACAACGGCGGGTATCAAGTTCTCTCAAACTTCTCCAAATTGTCCAATGGATTCCGCAGTGTCTCAATGACCGATGTCTTGCAAGGGCGTGTAGCTCAAGATTTGATGCGTAATCAGATTGTACTGATTGGATTAACCGCCGAAAGCCTTGAAAGCCGCTTTTTCACCTCCTATACGACCACTTCAATATCAACATCGGTTGGTATTGAGGTTCACGCTCTATTTGCAAGTCAATTACTGAGTGCAGCGTTGGATGGTCGCCCCTTACTAAAGGTCTGGTCAGATTCACTCGAGTGGGGATGGATCATTGCCTGGTCTGCGATCGGTGCCGTCGTCGGATGGATATCACGATCGCCTAGACTAATGGTAGTTAGAGTCACTTTATTGGGAACTGTTCTGCTCAGCGGTACCTACGGATTGTTTTTAGCAGGTTGGTGGATTATCATCATCCCTCCCCTACTAACTCTTGTGGGATCTACCGTTGTGAGTAGTAGATATTTGCTGTCGGAAAATCTTAAAGAGCACACCCGCACGTTAGAACAGAAGGTGACAGAGCGGACTCTAGAACTGAGCCAACAGAAACAGCTCCTGCAAACGATTGTGGATCACATTCCGGTGATGATCACACTTTATGACGCAACGGGACAGATCAAATTTGTCAATCGTCAATTTGAGCAGATGTTGGGTTGGTCAACAGCAAGTCTGCACCATATTGATCTGATTGCTGAACTGAGTTCTGACCCAGAACAGCAGCATCAGGCTCTAGAGCATATGTTAGCGGCAACAGGTACCTGGTTAGACTTCAAACTCAAAACAAAATCCAATCAGTTTGTCAGTACTTCCTGGGCAAACGTTCGACTGGCGAATCAACTGTTTGTTGGCATTGGGCAGGATATTAGCGATCGCAAACGAGCTGAGAAAGCCTCCATTCTAGATGAGCGTAACCGTATGGCGCGAGAAATTCACGATACTCTGGCTCAGGCGTTTACAGGCATTTTGCTACACATTGGAGCCGCAGCAGAGGAGATTCCTGAAGAATCAGTCATTATACAAACTCACTTAGAAACCGTCGATGAATTAGCCCGCACAGGTCTCTCTGAGGCGCGTCGATCGGTCGCCGCACTGCGTCCTAAACTTCTAGAAGAAGGCGGCTTATTCAATGCCCTCAAACACTTAACCACTCAGATGAAATCGTCTACGAACACCAATATCACGTGCGAAATCATTGGTGCCACCCATGCTTTATCACCTGATGTGGAGAATCACTTGTTGCGGATTGGACAAGAAGCCTTAACCAATGCGGTTAAATATGCTCATGCCACCCAGATCCACGTTGAATTAGCCTGTGAAGACACCCAATGTGTCTTACGGATTAAGGACAATGGACAGGGATTTGATGTTGATCAGGCCTCTCATACTGATGGATTTGGGTTGCTGGGGATGAGTGAACGGGTCGAGCAAATGGGTGGTGAGTTAGTGATTCAAAGTCAACCAGGCCAAGGGACGGAAGTGGTAGTAGTGGTGAGTTGGGAGTAAATAGTGATGGATCAAACAACAGCCATTCGCGTTCTGCTTGTGGATGACCATGCGATCGTCCAGCAAGGACTTGCTGTCATTATCAACAAACAGGTGGATATGATGGTGGTTGGTAAAACTAAAGATGGTGTTGAAGCCATCAACCTCTTCCGCCAACTTCAACCAGACATCACCCTGATGGATTTACGAATGCCCCAAATGGACGGAGTGGAAGCCATCACAGCAATTTGTGCGGAATTCAATACCGCTCGCATCATTGTCTTGACGACTTATGATAGCGATGAAGATATTTATCGTGGATTGCGGGCTGGTGCTAAAGGATATCTGCTGAAGGACTGTAAACCGAATGAGTTACGAACTGCCATTCGTACGGTTCACCAGGGTCAGCAGTATATTCCACCGAACGTTGGTGCAAAGTTGGCGCAGCGAATGAGCCATCCAGAGTTGACCGATCGTGAATTAGAAATCCTTCAGTTGATCGCTCGAGGAATGAGTAATCTAGAGATCGGTGCTGCTTTGCACATTACTGAAAATACTGTCAAATCCAACGTTAACCGCATTTTAAGCAAATTGGGAGCAAAGGATCGAACCCAAGCAACGATCATTGCCTTAAAGCGAGGAATCGCCAACCTATGAATCTGAATTAGCCACGCTGCTTGATCTGCCCTGTAGTCAGGAAATCAAACAAATCCAATTACAGCGCACGGCTTCCAACTCGAGACCCACCGTCGAAACGGCATACCCCGCGCCCAAAGGTTCTCGCCCTTGCGCATCGTGCTGCCGCCCGCTAAACACCTAACTTGGGACGCTATCGCTGGGTTCAGATGACGTTGTTAACCTGAACTATGCCTCCAGCAATCACTACTGATTTTTACGTCAATCTCCACCTCCAGGGCAACCCTAACCGACGGTTCAGTCTGCCGCTGCCCTGGAAGATCCGTTGCTTCAACTTCAACGAAATGGATGCCTATCTTCAAGGGGCACTGGGAGATACTCGACATGAACAGACCCGTGGATTGAAATTGACCGAGAACATTCCAGAACCCAGCTCCACCAACTGGTTTGTGTTTCAGTTGAGCGAACAGACTAAGTCCGAGGCGGCTGCCTAATTCTCCACTTCTCCACCTTCAAATAGGTCTGCTGCCTCAGCAACAGACCTGAACTTTTTGCGAACTAACCCTATGCCGAAACCTACTGTTGTTTTAATGGATGGATTGGGCTGCGATAGCTCGACGATCGGACATAAGTGGGTAACCGATCCCAGAAGCCGACTTCTACCCACTGGCGAGTCCTTTGGATTAGACCAATTAATCAATCTAACCAGCCAAACTGGAAACGAGTGGTGGCACACTGCCTATCTGAACGAAACTTACAAATATCCCATTTACAGAGATCGTGAGATTCGTACCGTTCAAATCACACGGGCTTCGGCTTCGACCAGGGACGGGTACATTAACCTAGATGACACTCGATCTCCCAACCGCTGCCTTATTCGAGGGCGACATCCAGGCACAAACCATCCCATGCCTCCCTTTGATCGACGAATTTTAGACTTCATTGCTCTGCCTGACTTGCTCCAGCGTTTTCCGGGCATAGCCATCCAGCAACAAGCAGACGTAGGCTACTCATTAGGTGAGGATCTGTTGGAGAGCGGGACAGTTCCGCAGTTCAGCGAGGCCCAACGTAAGTGTTCACCCAAGTTCAAACACGTCGTCCAAGACCAGTGGGTTGCGGATACAACGAGAGTGGCTCAAGGATACTCCCTAGGCGAAGACTTGCTAGAAAGTGGGGTCGTGCCTCAATATGTCCAGGGTCGTCGCAAGTGCAGCCACAAGTCGAAAGCTCGTCCTTGTAATCAGTGGGTCGATGCTTTAACCAGCAAAGTTGACCCAGAGGACAAACCCATCATCTACGTGGCGATCGGCTTCACCAAAGGTGAGGAGCGCCGCCGTATCCGAGGCGAAATGGCTGAAAGTGACAGCCAGACTGACAAGTTACCCTACCGCAGGATCAACTTCTTTCCGTTAATCGATCAGTTTGGTTATGAACGCAAAGACACCGAAGCCTACGCCCATCAAGTCATTGCCCGTGGCATTGAACCGTGGTGGCGAAGTGCTTGTGTCGAGTGCCCGTTCAGCGGCATTGCCGGGCCCAAGGAAGAAGTGCTGATGAAGCACCGCCAGTACCCGATCGAGTCTGGGTTTGCCCTGTTCATTGAACACGTCTCGCGCCGCCTGAACCCGAAGCAGACTTTGTACCCGAATGGTCGATCGCTCCATCAGATGCTTCAGGACGATGGCAACTTTGCAGCCCTCGCTAATCTTCAGGAACGGTTGAAGTCCCTCCCGTGGGCGGTTTACAAAGTCTAGCGCATCGTTGGAACCTCTGTCCCGTGGCGACGGACTGAGATCTTGGCAGTCGGTGACTATTCAGAAGTCAGTCAGACTTTAGCTGAGATTAGCACCAACCTTTCAGCCCCACTGATCGATGAACCCGATGGGTTTGCGCGAGTTTGGATTGAGCAACGCCAAGTCAAAGCCGTCCGAGTCGAAGAACTGCTGACGATCTCGCCTGCTGTGGTGCGAGAAAAACACCGCTCTGGCTGGGATAAGACCTGGAACTTCTACCATGCCAGTCATGAGCAGTTGACCCTGTTGATGTGACGGGTAGAGATCGGCGCTATCGCGTGGGGCGGAATACCTTGTAGGAGCTTCACCCAATGACCCTCACTTCAACTCAACCTCAATCCTCTACTGGTCTGCCTACTGTTGCCGTAAACCCTAAACCTGTTCCTGGACTCGATCCTCAGTTGGCTCAACTGGAAGCTGAAGCGATCGCAATGCGTGACTACTATGAAACTGGAGGGCGTTGGTAATGCCCAGAAGTCCTATTCCTCAGTCTATTGCTGTGGAGTCTTTGCAAGGTGTCAGCTATCTTGCGGCCGAAGCTTGGCAGCGTCTATCGAATGCAGAAGACCCGGAAACTGAATCCGCAGAACTGGAGTGGCTGTGGCAAATGCAGGATAGCCAGGAAACTTTGATTGATGCCCATGTTGAACTGGCTCAACAGATGGACGCTGAGATTGCTGGCGTGACTGCCCGCATGCAACACCTGATGCAGATTCACCAGAAAGAGATCGATCGCCTGACTCGGTGGCGAACGGGACTCGATCGCGCCATCCTCAACCTGAACCAAGCCGGTGTGCTAGGGACAGAAGCGGCAGGGAAAACCCACAGCATCCGCATCAAACTCAATCCCCCTAGCTGCGAGGTCGTTCAGCAGAGCGAGATCCCAGGCGAATACGTCGGAGTGACAGAGGAAGTGGTGATCAAAACCACCATAGATAAAGCTGCCATCAAGCAAGCCTGGCTCAGAGGGGTAGCTGTTCCTGGTGTCAAAGTCTCCCGGAGGCAAAAAGTGGTGTACGAGCAGATCCCGACCAGCCTGGAGCGGATGAGGGCGAAGGGGTCAGTCCGAAAGTGATCTGAATTTAGGGTACATTCAACCGCCTCTAAAGATTGCTTATGTACCCTAAATCGGCCTAGCTATCGCTTTGACTTAGGGTACATTCAGCTACCCTAATCCCCGCTCAACGTACCCTAAACTTCCTGGAACTCCCCTATGTCTAAACCCACTCAATCTTCTGACTGGCTTACCTTTGAGTCTGCTGCCGAGATTGCGGGTC
>DATNQR010000637.1:0-14536 GCA_036703905.1 Thermosynechococcaceae cyanobacterium | reverse complement strand
GCGCCGTGAAAATCAAAGGGGCTGTTTCACCAGCCGCCCGGGCAATTGCCAGCAAAATCCCCATCGTAATTCCTGGCAGAGCCGCAGCCATCACAACTCGTAGCGTCGTCTGGAAATTGGATGACCCCAAGGCGGCTGAAGCCAGACGCTGGGGGATAGGAACTAGCTTCAGGGCTTCTTCGGTGGATAAAGTAACGATCGGCAGCATAATCACCGCCAGGGCAAATCCCCCCGCCACAGCCGAGAACGATCGCACCGCCAGCACTACCACGCCATAGACAAACACACCGACAACAATGGAAGGAATGCCGCTGAGAATCGTGATCACGAAGCGCAGAGAGCGGGCAATCGTACTTTGCTTACCAAACTCCGAGAGGTAGATGGCCGCCAGCACCCCGATCGGAATGCTGATCAAAGAACCCAATCCCACCATAGTTAGAGTTCCAACGATCGCATTTGCGAAGCCGCTGCTCACGTCCTTTGACCCTACGGGCGCAGGCAGAGAGGTTAACACCTGCCAAGTGAGATGGGGAACGCCCTGGCGCAGGATTTCGATCAGCACCGACAGCAGCGGCAGGAGCGCCAGAGCCGTCAGCAAAAACGCGATCGCTGTCATTCCCTGGCTAAACAACATCCGCACCATCGGCAACGGTTGGTCTAGCTGGTCTTCTAATTCCGTTTCTACCAAACCTGTCGATCTCTCCACCATTCCCCAAGCCCCTCATTCCCAATCAATTCCCAACCTACTCCCAACCTCCCTATCTCTCCCTCACCCTCGGAGTCGCTCAAAACCCAAGGCACGCACAATCAGTGTCGCCCCCACATTCACCGCTAGCGTCACCGCAAATAAGATTAGGGACAAGTACATCAAGGCTCCAATGTGCAGGGGTTCCAAAGCTTCGGCAAACTCATTGGCCAGCACGGCTGGAATCGTAGAGGCCAAGTTTAGCAGCGAGGGACTAATCTGGGCTGAGTTACCAATCACCATCGTCACCGCCATCGTCTCTCCCAGAGCGCGCCCCAAGCCCAGAATGGCAGCACCCAAAATTCCTGAAGAAGCCGAGGGCAGCAAAACGCTAAAAATGGTCTCCCAGCGGGTTGCCCCCAGCGCCATGGAAGCCGATCTCAGATCCGCGGGCACTGCCAGCAACACATCCCGGCTCAGAGCCGCGATCGTGGGCAAGATCATGATCGCCAGCACCACGCCCGCAGCCAGCATTCCCGCTCCAAAAGGCTCCGTGCTGAACAGAGGAATGGAATTGAAGTTGGCAAACAGCCAAAGTTGAATCGGTTGCAGGAACGGAAGCAGCACAAAAATGCCCCACAGCCCAATGATGACGCTGGGGATAGCTGCAATCAACTCCACTAGGAAAGCGATCGGTGATCGCATCCAGGGCGGCAAAAAATTCTCACTGGTTACTAGGGCCACCGCCACGCCGATCGGGAGGGCTAGTAGCAGAGCCAGCAGCGAACTGACGATCGTGCCGTAGAGATAGGGCAGGGCCCCAAAGGTCAGCTTGCCAACGTCCCACTCCTGACTGACCAGAAACCCAAAGCCGAACTGCTGAATCGCAGGTTGCGCCTTCTGAAAAATCACCCAGCCCATCCAAAACAGCAGCCCAGAAGCCAAAAGTGCAAACGCCTGAACAAAGCGCTCGAACCCCTGATCTAGCCAGGAAAAGGTGCGATCGCCCCCAGAGATATCAGGAAAAGCCACCCCAGCGTCAGGGGCAGGGGTGGAATCGTTAAATCTAGGTTGGGAATTGGAAGGATCGATCGGACGCATGGGCAAGGAAATCAGTAGTCATCGGTTAGAAATTCAGGTCTGAGAATGCTTGAAGAATTCTCAGACCTGAATTTTGGAACTTACTAGAATCGGAACGTCGTCCGAATCGTGCCTACAAAGATCGAGTCGTTGCGACCGATATTCTCTGGGTTAGTGATCACCAGGAGACCCGGCGTGATGTCGATGTTGTCGTTGACGGGGAAGCGGTAGAGAACCTCGTAGTGGAAAGAAGAAGCATCTTCGTCTCCAAAGAAGGAATCATTCTTCAGCACCTTAGGCTGTTGTCCCACAATGAAGCCTAGCAACGAGCCTTCTTTGAGCAAGTCAGTGATTCCTAGAGTCACTGCCCAGTAGAACGTATCCGCTTTATCTCCCTTGTCCACCACCCGAACTCTGGTGTTTCCAGCGAGACCGGCGATGCCCGATACGTTCACATCCAAAGCATTTTCAGCCTTGGCGACGGTGTAACCCGCCCAGCCAGCTAGCGTCAACCGAGGACTGACCCGAACCACGCTCTGGAATCCAAAGTGGTTACCCGATGTGGCAGTGTTGTTGCCAAAGGGACGGCGAGATAGGTCACTGCCCGTACTGCGCGATAGATTGACTACACCGTCGGGGAAGTAGGAATGAACATAGGTGAAGCCGAGGTCGATCGCGGGGCTAGGCTTGAAGGTCAACTGCCCAAGAGCAGCATAAGCGCCATTGAACAGACCATTTTTCGCGGCTGGGTTGGATGGGTTCCCTGGGCTAGTAAGGCTACCCCCTGCCAAGTAGCCAACATCAAAGGTGAACTTGTTGTTGAACTCGGAGAAGTTGTAGCTGGCGGTGATTCCAGCTCCTCCATCACCCGGTAGGCGATAGATCGGGCTGAAGCGACCGTAGCGAGAAATTGCGCCTGAACCGCTGCTCTGAAACAGAGGGTTGAACGTGTTGATGACGCTATCCTGCCACTCACCGTTGGTTGCATCAATTTGCACCCGCAGTTTGTTGCCGATTGGGAAGCGGTACCACAACTCATCAATTTTGACCAAGTTATCCTCGGTTCCGTCAATGCCCAAGCGGGTCATGTTGGTTCCCGTGTTGCCAGAGTCACCCGATTGAGCGTAGGGCACGATGTTGCGGGCTTCCAATCGAGTCCGCAGGCGGTCTCGGCCGTTAAAGCTGGCATCGAAGTTAATCCGCACCCGGCTAGACAGAACCAGTTCATCAGGCAGGTCAGCCGGACGGGGAGGAGAAAACCGAGGGCGAGAAGCTTGCCCAGCGATCGCAACCGGAACATTCAAGTTCCTAATGATTGTGTTCAATTGGGTGCCGCTCAACGCCACATTGCGGACTCGGAAAGCCTCTGTAATTACGTCTCTGGCTTTGCCTTCATCTCGAATGGTGTTGACGTTGATGGTTCCGATGCTCAAGTCATCATCGGGTGGGTTGAAGACATTCACGTTAGCTCTGGCTGCGCCGGCTCCCTGGCTAACAATGCTGCCGATCGCGCCCCGACCGCTCGATACATCACTGAGGCTGAAGATGATTTCACCGTTGAGCTTGGCGGTGGTGGAGAACTGCTGCTTCTCCAGGGTTGCAGTCCGGGCTTCCAGAGCGCCAAGGTCGCCTCGCAGGGTTGCGAGTTCAGCGGCAAACTCTTCCTGAAGCCGTTGCAGAGCTATCAGGTCTTCTTTTTTGACCAGGTTAGCTGTGCTCGCCGCAATCAATTCGTTGACGCGATCGAGACAGGAGTTCAAGCCCGCCGCAAATTCGTAGCGAGTCAGAGCTTGGTTGCCGCGATAAGTTCTGTCGGGGTAGCCAACGATGCAGCCGTAGCGTTCCACTAGGGATTGCAGGGCCTGAAAAGCCCAGTCGGTGGGTCGCACATCGGTTAGCTGCGACACAGAGGTGACTTGCTTCAGGGCCTCAGCCGGGCGATAGAGCGGGTTGGCAAGGGCTGGGTTTTGGTTCCGATAATCTTCAACTCGCTCTAGCACAGGATTTGCGCTGGCAGCGGGAACTTCGACGGCTGGGGTTGATGCAACTAGGGTTGATGCAGCTGGGGTCAATGCAACAGCACTCAAGGTTGATGCCCCTAACAAAGTTGGAGTTAACCAGAGCGAACTCCACACAAAACGAGTCATCACACTTCTCCTCACATTCACACGGATAATTGGCTAAAAAAACCGCTGAAATTATCAGCAGAGCCGCTCCCAGATGGACTGAGAGCGGCTCATTGACATCAAAGGCTACTTGACTTCGCGGTTGACGGTATCAATGATGCGCTGGCGATCGCTTTGAGGAATGCTGGTGTACTTCAGGTCATCGTTGAGGTCTTGGCCCTTGGTTAGCACCCAGCCAACCCACTTCTTGATCGCAGCTGCCTCTTCCGGCTTGGGATACTGCTTGTAGATCATCATCCAGGTCAAACCGACGATCGGGTAGCCATCCTCCGGGTCGCCGATGAAGATACGGTTGTTCTCAGGAAGTCTCACGCTTTTCAGGGCTGCGTTTGCGCTGTCTAGAGAGGGGGCGACAAACTCTCCTTTCTTGTTCTGCACTGAGGCCATTTGCAGCTTGTTCTGATCGGCATAGGCGTACTCAACATAGCCAATGCTGCCTTCAGTCCGGGACACCTGCTGGGCTACGCCTGGGTTGCCTCTGCCTTTGATTGAATTGGTTGTCCACTTGGGAGCTGTGCCTACCCCGACGCGACCCTTGAAGTAAGGGTTGATGGCGCTCAGGTGGTTGGTGAAGATGAAGGTCGTACCGCTACCGTCTGCCCGGACTACGGTTTTGATCTCAGAGTTGGGCAGGTTTACGCCAGGATTGTCTTTGGCAATTCGACCATCGTTCCAGCGAGTGATGCGACCTGCAAAAATCTCGGGAAGCACTGCTTTAGAGAGCTTTAGGTTGGATACACCAGGCAGGTTATAGACTACTGAAACTGCGCCACCTGCTGTTGGAACCAAGATAATGCCGCCGCGAGATGAGGGCACTTTGGCGATCTCAGCGTCGGTCATAGCTGCATCGCTGCCGCCGAACTGCACCACTTCAGCAATGACTTGGCGGATGCCTGCACCACTACCTATACCCTGGTAGCTGACGTTGATGCCAGGATTCTCTTTCTTGAATTCATTAATGTATTTGTCGTACAGAGGAACCGGAAAGGTTGCGCCGGCTCCAGTCAGACTGACGGTTTGCGCGATCGCGCTGAGAATTGGAGCAATTGTCACCGCGGCGGTGACTGCCGAAGCCGCAATAACCCGCCGGATAACGGTTGCAGAGAGAGCCATTGTGCCTTGTCTCCAAACAGAGAAGAGATTGGATCGGTAACAATGACAACCCTACTACTGAAGCAGTTAAGCCAACACAAACACGATTCTAAGAAGTGATTAAAAGTAGTTAAATTTTGGATTAAGAGCTTAGACCCAGCACTGTTTTAGGTGGTTTTGAAGGGCTTTGTAAACTGAGATTAACAAAAGGCTAAGTACAGACTAAGGAAAGATAATGGCTGATTTAAAAATTGGGGCTTTAGCTTTTCTTGGAGGCTGCTAAGGCTTTTTCAACCCGTATTTTCTGCTTGTTTCGCTGGTATCTTATAGGTATTCTGCTAGCCGAAAGATCTACCCTCGGGCCAGCTTTAGTTGAAACTCATGCCTCACGTTTGACGGCATGAATGTATCCGAAAGGACAATCGCAGTCCAACCCTGTTTTCAAATGCTAACAATTTCAGGTTGGCAGAGACTCCGTGGGCTGAAAAACAGGGCGATCGTCTTCTCTGGCTTTTTCTAGAAATTTGCAATCCCTAACCCTTCTTTGTGAGCAATGGAGACCCATCCCCTTCCCCCTGCGCCGCCAAACTTTACTCAGCCCAGCGTTGGCAAAGGCTCTCCACTCAAGTCGCTGCCTGCACCCCTGCGGTTGGTCATCCGGCCGATTCTGTTTGCCGCGTTGGGAATCCATGCGTTGCTGCTGTTTACGCCTTTCCCGACCGAGCAGAAGCCCAAGCCTCCTGAAGACAAGAAGAACCCGGTCAAAATCACGCAGGTTCCCACGGTCAAACCTATCAAAACCACGCCCACGACTCAAACTCAAAAGGCAAGCAACCCAAGCCAGCCTAAGATCAATCGCTCTGAATCTTCCGTTAGTCTGCCTCAATCTGCTAAGCGCCAAGAAGAGTCTGCTAAGCCCCAAGAGGAGTCTGCACCCGTCCGTGAACAGACTCCAGTGAGAGAAAGTCCATCTTCTGGAGATGTAAAAGATCCGTTTCAGGGATTTCCCCACTTCCAGCCATCTACACCCGATTGCTTCAACAAGGGCTTAAGCGATTCCTGCCGCACGTCTAACTCTGCGATCGTCACTGTTACCGCCTTCTACAAAACCGAATTGCCCAAGCAGAAGTTCACGATCGAACTTGTTGAAGAGGGAAGCAGCAAACAAATCTTTCAGGTCTCTAAAGAGGGCAAAGCCCGTTACCTGCACTTGTTTGAAGACACGCCCACTACGGTCATTCTCCTTTCGGATACAAAGATTCCGGATCTGGAAACACTTAGAGGAGCGATCGTGCCGCCAGAAGATTTTATTAATCTGATTGGCAGTGCAATTCCAGAGGGCGGCCGCGGAGAGGGTGAGCCAGCCACCACCGCTCAGTATGAGCAATTCGAGAAGCCACAGTTTTTCTACAAACCGATCAGTGATGAAGAACTCAAGCGGGGCACTATTCCCGAGTTTTTCTCTGGTATTGATGGCACTCCCAAGGTTGCTATCGGCACTGCCCCTGAGCAACTGTATAAAACCCATTTTGAATCCGATCTCAGAACGATCTTCAAAGAAGTGAAGGATGAAGGTCAGTATGGTGGCGGAAGTCTTTACAAGCTTAAAAGCGACAAGGTAACTATCTTCTTAAACCTGGTTCCATTTTCTGGGCTGGGGGGAAAGAAAGGAACGATCGTCGTGACTTGGCTGAGAGACCCCAGATCCTAGATTTATATAGGGATAGGTGATCGCAATCAGTGAGCACTCAATGGTGATCATGGGCAGACCCAAGGGCGATCGCGGTAGCTATCAGCAGTGGAAAGAAGGCGGGATTGCGCTCCAAGTGGTGTTTGAGATTTGATCGCCCAGCAACAGTCAGACTGAAGGCGGCGAGCTGATCCTCTGGAAGCGATCGAGCAGATTGCCAACTGGATTAGCCCTTGCCTGAGAATTCGGTTTCTTCATGCCGAAACCCTACGCCTGTACCGCCCTGATGGGGTTTCCTTCACCACCCTAGAAGCCGAGCAGGGACAAACTGCGAGAGAACTCCAGAGAGCCGATATGGCAGAACGATCGCTGCGAACTGCCGTGACGCACTTGCTTAGTCTGGGAATGGGCGCTGACCAAGTGGCTGCAACTTTAGGTATCCCTGCGGTTCAGGTAGAAGCGCTGGCATAACCGAGCTAATTCAATCCTTATTCGACCGCAAGCGAGACGCGATCGCCGCCCACATCTCGCAGCACCCCGATCGCCTTCACCACCTGGTCGTAGGACAACGCTTTGTCTGCCTTCAGCACCACAGTTCCTTTAGGGTTTTGCTGGAGGTAGGTCACCACCTGCTGTCCCATTTGGCTCTCGCTGACGGGAACACTGTTTATGATCATTTGACCCTGGCGATCAACTCCCACAATCAACGGTTCAGCAGGACGATCGCCACTGGTTCCTTTGTCCGCGCTGGGCAGCGCCACATCCACCGCCTGGAAATTCGTCAGCGACATGGAAACGATGATGAAAAAAATCAAGATCGTCATCAACACGTCCATCATCGGCACCAGATTTAGTTCTGGCATTTCGTTGCGCTTCTGGTGAGATTTAAACCGCATGAGTTGCCTAAATTAGGGGTTAGGGCACGATCAAGGACTCTGGAGCCTCATCGGATCGGTAGGAGTAAGCATCAGACCGATCGGTGTGATCAATTAAGTCGCTATTCACGGGCGCACTATCACTTCTAGATTCAGACCAAACTTGACGATAGATCAGTTCTAGTTGCGTCCCGATTTCAGAGAAGTAGTCCATCTGTTGGGATTGCAGCGTCACCATCACCCGAAAAATTCCCAGCGCCACCACCGCAACAAACATCCCCGTTGCTGTAGTAACTAGCGCTTCACCAATTCCTTCTGCTGCCTTAGCCGTATCCGCCGCACTGCCGCCACCACCAATTTTGAGGCTACCAAAGGTTCTGATCAATCCAGTCACCGTGCCCAGCAAGCCCAGCAACGGAGCGATTCCAACCGTGGACTCCAGCAGCTTGTCGCCCTTCCGCATATTGATGAATTCTTTATCAGCGGCGGCTTCCATTGCCAACCGAAAGGTCTCGGCGGTGGGAGCGTTGAGCCTCAACGGAGCCAGGAGAAAGCGCCCGATCGCCAGATGCTGTGCCTGTGCCGCGATCGTAGCCGCTTTGTCTAGGTCATACTGCGCGGCCTCCAGCACATCATGAACCACCCGCCCTTCTTGCCGCAATAGCTGAAACCAGAAGACAGACCGTTCCAACCCGCAGGCTACAGTCGCTACTGACAGGGCCCCCATCGGGATCATCACCAAACCGCCCTTAGCCAACTCCTCAAACAGCGTAGACATCGTTACCCTTAGCGTAGAGAAGGAATTGGGTCTGTAAAAGAAAAATGCTCACTCCGCCCTGAGTAGGCATCGGCAGAGTCGTTTGGATACTCCAAAACTCCCTGATCGATTACAACTCCAGGAGAGGGCTTGGCTCCAGTAGAGCTTTCTCTGTCAGGATACTCGAACCCTCCATTCTCCTGGTTAAGAAAGGGTAAGCGAAAAGTGAACTTGAAATTAAGCCTGCTCAGAATTGGCAGATCTGGTCGATCGTCAGCAAAATTTCACCATGGTCAGGAACCCAAGCCACCCACTCCGTTTCCGAAGCCTGGCAGAGCAGCAACGCTTCATCAGCACTGAAATCAGTCGGTGGTCGCATTAGCTTCACCCAAGTGCCAGCAGCGAGGGCAATGGGATCAGAGTCGTGGCCGCGCCTATGCCCTCCGGGTACAGCTTGCACCACTTCGGGATTTGCCTACTGCGACCTAAGCGCATAGGGGTTCCAGAATGCCAGCAGTGCATCCACCATCCGATGCTTGCCCTCCCGTTGCGAAAACTTCGGGTCAACTCGCCATTCAAGTAAGCAAGGACGATTGTGCTCAAATGTACAAGTGGACAGCAAATCGGGATGGCGGGATTCGAACCCACGGCCCCTTCGTCCCGAACGAAGTGCGCTACCAAGCTGCGCCACATCCCGAAAGTGGATTGCTCCTACGTCAGGCTATCACATCTAGAGTATAGACTCCACTTCACCCCGATCGCTAGATCAGGAAGTTTCGCGCGTGTGGAGTAAAGTCGGTCGATCGCATCTACTTCCGCTCTTCTTCAGGCTTAGCTTAGTTGGGTTTGGGTTCATTCTGCCATTCGGCAACTGAGCGAGTGATGGCATTCTCGAAGTCGATCGATACTAGGCGCACAGACAACTCGGCTCCAGGAGTGGGATCAACCAGTGCATACAAGGCGCTGCGGTTGAAGTTAGGTTTGCCTAAAATCAGGCGATGGGTTTGCTGGTTCAGGCGTTTCACTTCGATCGTGGCGATCGGTTTGTCCAATCCAAATTCGGCTTGCTTGGCTGGGGGAACCACGATCGTTTGCTGGCTGTTTCCCGTCGCCATTAAGTTGAGCAGAAAGGCGATCGTCGCGTTATTCGCTGCTGTTTTCTTGGGAGTTGTCATTGTCCAGCCTGGCGGCTTTGGTGAGGGAGAAGCCGGACTCGCTTGAGGACTGGGAGAAGCTTCTGAAGGAGAAGCCGGACTCCGTTGAGGGTTAGGAGAAGCTTCTGCGGCAGTTCTTGTGAACGCTAAAGTTTGAGTTGACGTTTGAAGATTAATTGTTTGAATTTCGTCTTCTTTAAAGGGGAAAAGCTTTGTCTCGATTTTACTTTGAGTTGATTTTTGCTGCGCGCTGTTGTCCGATTCATGGATGTAAACGATCGCCCCCAGCAGCAGGGCTGCCAGCAGCAGAGCCACCGGAGTTCTTTGCAGTTTCATCGCCGCCTCCACCAGACTATGAGTGCTGTGCCAAAACCGAGCAAGGGCAAAACTGCCAGCGCTGTCCAGCTTGCTAGATTTGCCTGAGCCGATGTCAAATTGATGCGGCGGTTTTTCGCTTCCTTCGGTCGAATTGAGAGCGATCGACCGTCATCCTGACTGAGCCAGCGCATTGAGTTGAGGAATACATCTCCATTGATTACCTGATTGAACAAACCATCGGTAGCAAAGTTAGCGTTGCCGATCACCACCAAGCGCGACTCTTTAGCCTGGCTGCCCGGACTGAGAACGGTAGGGGGCACTGGACTTGCAGTTGGACTTGCAGGGGCGCTGGGGCTGGGTGCAGGCGTTGGAGGTTGGGTGAGCGCAGCAGGACTGATGGGACGGCTGAAGGCGACACCGAGAACCAAAGGGCCGGGACGATCGCGTTGAGGGTCGAATTCTAGAGCCTTCGAGTTGATGTCAGTTTTGGCCCAACTGCGATCACCGCTGTAGAGCAATGGCGTGGAACTCACATCGGGCAGGGTTTTCACGTCTACCGGACGGGCGAAGGAGAAGAACGACAGTGTGCTGTTGGTGAAGTCTTTGGTGATGGGGTGGTTGCCGTAGCGCGTCACGGGCACATCGGCGGGCCCTAGTCCCAGCTTCGCGCCAGAGCGATCGAGAACCAGTTGATTTTCCAGCGTCACCCCCCAAGAAGTCAGCAGAGTATTTAGCCCTGCATCAATTCCTGGCTCCAGCAACAGCAGCAAACTTCCGCCCCGCTTCAGGTAGGCATCCAGCGCTCTGGCTTCAGCTTCGAGCAGGGCTTTTTTGGGGCCGACGATCGCGATCGCCTGTGCATCCGTGGGCAAGTCGGGACTGTCCACCAAATTCAACGGCTTAACGGTGAAATTCTTGTCGCCTAATGCCTTCAGCGCGGTCGAAACTGCCCCACGGCCTTCCTCAAGCGGTCGCTCCCCGTGTCCTTGCAAAAAATACACTTGGGACTGCTGATCACTCGTCACTGTGTCGATCGCGTTGGTCAGTTTGATTTCCGAAAGACGCTCCTGAGCTGGATTCTCTGGCCCCGTCACTGTCTGCACAAATCGCCTGCGCTGACCCGCCTGCACAAACACATCTCCCACGTTTTTCACCTGGAATTCTTGAGCCAGGGTAGGTTGCTGGGTGGGGTTGACGAACTCGTAGCTGAGTTGAGTTCCTTGCCGTCGGTAGCTCTCCAGCAGTTCCCGATCTTGGGGGTTTTGCTGTGCTTCAAAGATCACCACTCGAATCGGCTGCTTCAGGGTTTGAACCACCTGCCGCGTTTCTGGTGCGAGGGTGAACTGCTGATTTTCTGTCAAGTCTGTTCGGCCGCCATAGCGCACCGCCAGAAAATTTAGAATCGCTAAGATTGCCAGCATCGCGATCGTTCCAATCAGCGCATTTGTGCCCGCCTGAGTTGACCGCTGTCCCCAAAATCCCTCTGAGGAATCGCCACCAAACTGGTTTAGCCACAGCAGCCACAGCCCAAAAACCACGATTCCCCCAATCACCAGAGCCAGGGGGATGCCCACCCAGATTCCAGAAACTGCTCCTGCCGTCAACCCCGCCACCAGCAGCATCGGAGCCAGCCAGAACAGATACTTGAGGAATTTGAGCTTGGGGGCGATCGTCTTCATAGAACTGGGACAGCAAAAGAACGAGGGCAAGAAAAAGCGCGACTTTGATCATAGCGTCCTGAATCTCAATCGCTTCCTTGCTCGATCGCCCAATCCCCTGACTCTCCTTGGAGAATGTCTGATTTGAACGATTTGCCTGAGTTTGCTCTGCTGTACACGGCAGTAATCTCGGTCTTGTAGCTCTACGGTTGTACGTTAGGACAACGCCTAAAGGCAGCAGCGACACAATCTCAAAAGCTATCAAACTCGTCCCACCGTTGCCGCATCCAATTCTTCAGCACAACTCACCCAAGCGCAATCTCATTTAAGTTCAGCGAGTAGCCTGAGTTTCTATTCCGATGCTTGTTGAGTTTCTACGGTGAATGCTTGATTGAGCAGGTGGGCTATGCAATACTCCAAGGAAGGAAGTACGATAAGCCTACAAAGTTACCGTACTTTGTAAATCTTGATCCCCTACTCGTTTATTACAATAAGTCTACAAAGTTACCGTACTTTGTAAATTTTGATCTTTTATTCCCCTTGCCTAGAAGCCACTCTTCGGATTCTCCAGGGCGGTTAATGTTCGATTCTTCACTCGTTGATGACTGCAATGCAGGAGATTTGTGATAATGAACGCTAGATTTTTTCGGACACTTTGGAAGCGCGCGCTTAAGCCCTCTGCGCTGGTAGGAGCGGCGATCGCAACTCTGTTGGCAGTCGGGTTCTTTTCGGTTTCACCGCTCACTGCTGCCCCTGCTGCTAAGGTTCAGTTTGTGTCGCCGAGTTGGGTGGCAACCAATGCAAAAAATCCTAACTTGCGAGTCCTAGATGTACGGAACTCGCCGCTAGAATACATTGCTGGGCACGTTCCCAATGCCGTCCACGTCGCCGATTCGGTGTTCCGCGGCCCGGATGGGTTCTTGCCTGTGCAGTATTGGGATACTCAGAAATTGGCTTCCATTTTTTCTAAAGTAGGCGTGAATCCGAATAGTCGCGTTCTGGTCTATTCCGATGAGCGGGATGTTTTGGGAGCCACAATGGTTTCCTATTTGCTAGAGCGATCGGGCGTGAGAGATATTGCCATTTTGGATGGAGGATACGCGGGCTACAAGGCTTCTGGTCAACCCGTCACGAAGGAGTACCCCAAGTACAAGTTCTCGCAGTTTTCGATCCAAGATAATCCGGCAATTCGTGTCAATCTAGATCAGGTGGCAAACTTGGTCGGCAAGCCGGGAGTTGCCTTTATTGACCCCAGACCTGGCGATCTATTCCGAGGGGAAAAAGACCTTTGGGTACGCAACGGGCACATTCCTGGGGCGAAAAACATTCCCTGGCCCACTTTTACCGAAGCTGACAACGCTCAGGAAAGTCTCAAGAATCCCCACAAGCTGAAGTCACTGGATGCCATCCGCAAAATTCTGGCGGACAAGAACATCAAGCCTGCTGATGATGTGATTGTGTCGTGCAGTACTGGGCGGGAAGCAACTTTGCAATACGCCGTGCTGAAGCATCTGCTAGGCTATCCTAAAGTTCGGATTTATGAAGGCTCTTGGACGGAATACAGCACCTCCAACTTACCTGTTGAAACCGGGCCCGAAAAAGTTTAGTGATTTGGTGAGTAACTATGCAAGTTTTGATTTCATCATTGATTGCTTTTGCAACTTTGCTAGGAGTAGTGTCGGCTGACTTTGCTCAGGCAACTCCTCTAGTTTCTGACAGTTGCGATCCACCCCCAGACCAGTCGAAGCCGCCCAAAAAGTAAGGAAACCCATGAGTTCGTCGGTTGCATCTGAGCCATTTCTGGCTCCTTTACGTCCGCAGCGATTGGTGATTGCGATCGCCCTTGCGCTTTTCACCCTTGGGGCGATCGTCCTCAGTTCCTACGGTTGGCAGCAAAGTGTGCTGTTTCTGATTGGGGGACTGCTGGGACTGACGCTGTATCACTCCAGTTTTGGGTTCGCCAGCGCCTACCGCAAGCTGCTGGTGCATCGCGATGGGCGGGGAATCCAAGCCCAAATCGTTATGCTGGCGATCGCCACCCTTCTGTTTGCGCCGACGCTGGCAGCAGGCACAGTCTGGGGGCAATCGGTGCGCGGTGCAGTTTCTCCAGTGGGAGTCCAGGGCGCGATCGGTGCCTTTCTGTTTGGGATTGGAATGCAGTTGGGCGGAGCCTGCGGTTGCGGCACGCTGTACACGATTGGTTCCGGTAGCCTGACGCTGCTGATTACGCTGGTGACTTTCTGCATTGGTGCCTTTGGGGCCAGCCTGACTCGGCAATACTGGGCTGGCTTGCCTGCCTTTCCTGCTCTCTCCTTAACGACTACGGTGGGTTGGGCTTGGGCAGTGGTGCTGCAATTGGCTGTCCTCGCGGCCCTGTTCTTCGCTCTCCAGCGTGTTCCTCGTTCCACTTCCCGCTCTGCGGAAGCTCCACCTCCACCGCTCTTGCCTGTCTCCCTGCGTCAGCTAGTACGCGGCCCTTGGTCACTATGGACAGGGGCGCTCATCCTGGCCGGACTCAACTGGCTAACCCTGATCTTGTCCGGGCAACCTTGGCGCATCACTTGGGGCTTCGCGCTGTGGGCGGCTGAGATTGCTTCGGCTCTGGGGTGGGATTCCACCAGCAGCCCGTTCTGGAAAACTCCCAACGCCCAGACTGCTCTCGCCGATGGCGTGTTGGCAGATGCCAGTTCAGTGATGAATGGGGGAATTATCCTAGGCGCGTTGCTGGCGGCAGCATTGGCAGGGCGACTGATTCCCACCTTCCAACCCGCCAAACCCGTGTTAGTCGCGGCAGTATTAGGTGGCCTGTTGATGGGGTACAGTGCATTCCTGGCTTACGGATGCAATGTCAGCGGGTTCTTCGGGGCGATCGCCTCCACAAGCTTGCACGGCTGGCTGTGGATTGGGACGGCGCTCTTGGGCACAGCGATCGGGGTGAGGTTGCGCCCTCTGTTTCGCCTGCCCAATTAACGGGCCTGGTAGCCCTAGATGGGGAGAACGCAAGTGGATCAGGTTCGAGTTAGACTCCATCTTCTGCCTAG
>DATNQR010000636.1:0-4100 GCA_036703905.1 Thermosynechococcaceae cyanobacterium | reverse complement strand
TCAGCTACCAAATGGTGATTATGTTCATGCTGGCGTTTGCCGATCTGGTAACAACATCAATAGTGACGTGGGGGATCAGTCGAAAGTTCTTCAATCAGTTTGATCAGTTTGTGCTGTGGTAAAAGCTCTAGGAGATTTCGCAGGCAAGATGTCTGCACCACGCCAAGTACTTCCTCTCGTACAAACTGCCCAGGTGAAGTAAACACTTCACAAGTCTCAACACTTTACAAGTTTCAACACTTCACAAGTCTCAACAGCGTTTCAGTCTGCTTCTTGTAGAATAGCGGCAATGTTTTTCGCCACTAGGATATCGCACAAGCCGTATGAAGACACTCGTGGGGCAGATTCAAGGATTCATGGGAGCGCTAATCCTGAGCGGTGGTGGATTGGTGATGCCAGCGACTGGCTTATTGCTGCTTGTGGAGCGTCCCGCGATCGCCGAAGCCCGTTCTGCCGAAGATGTTGTGAATCAGGGACTTCAGTACATCCAGCAGGGCAAGTTGGATCAGGCGATCGCGGCTTTTCGGCAGGCGGCTCAAATCAATCCTCGTCTGGCTCCTGCTCACTACAACTTGGGGTTAGCCTTGCGGCAACAGGGGCAGCTTCAGCCCTCAGCAACCGCGTTCTATCAAGCGACCCAGGCTGATCCGAGTTTTGCCCTAGCCTACGCTAATCTGGGAGCGGCCCTGCTGGAAGGCAGCAATATTGCCCAAGCAAAAGACTATCTAAAGCGGGCGATCGAGCTGGACTCGAAGTTAGGTCTAGCTCACTACAACCTGGGATTGGCCCTAGAGCAACAGGGTGATTTCGGTGGAGCGATCTCTGCCTTCCGCAAAGCCGCAGCGCTCAATCCCGCTGCCCCGGAGCCGGTCTATCACGTGGGAATGTCCTATCTGCAACAGCGCAATCTCAAGGAAGCGCGGGCCGCCTTCGAGCAGGCTATCAAGCTCCGACCCAACTATGCAGAGGCACACTATAACGTAGGCTCTATTCTGTTTTCTCAAAGCGATCTGGAGGGAGCGCTGAAGGCGTTCCGACGATCGACCCAGGCCAACTCGAACTATGCCAACTCCTACTATGCTGCCGGACTCGTGTTTCTGCGTCAGAGCAAGCTTGCTGACGCGCAGAAAGTGTTGCAGTATGCGCGGGATTTGTATAAAGCACAGGGAAATGGGCAGTGGACAGCTAAGGCAGAGGAGCAGTTGCAGAAAGCTCGATCGGGTCAGCGCTGAAGCTGTAGAGCAACAAAGAGTTTAAGCCCCTTGTCTCAACAAGTTTGGCTACAGGTGCTAATTTGGCTACAGCTATAAATAACGCTACTGGTCTTGCACGCGACCATACCACCGCAACAAAACTCTAGCTAGAGCTTGGGGATTGTGGCGCACCAGTCCGGTTTGCTCGTCTTCGTCCATCACCGCTGCCACCACGATCCGCCGCCCCAGCTGAGCTACTCGATCGCGATCCAGAGGCACAAAATTAGAGTTCTCATCGGCGTAGCGGCGCACAGCCCGATTCGAGGGTGGTTTTTTTTGCACCAGCACGGCATCAAACAAAGGCTTGCCACAGGCACGATCGAGGGCATGGATGTGGTCGCCGACGCTGTAGCCTTGGGTTTCGCCCCACTGGGTCATCACGTTGCACACATAAATTCGGGGAACTTCACGGGCTGCGATCGCCTCCGCAATCTCAGGAACCAGAAGGTTGGGGATGATGCTGGTGTAGAGACTGCCTGGCCCCATGATGATGTAATCAGCTTCTCGGATGGCCTGCACTGCTTTGGGTAGAGCAGGCGGTCGGGCTGGGGTGCAGCCCACACGGACGATCGTCCCACCTGCTTCAGTAATGTTAGATTCGCCCTCGATCCGGCGACCATCCGCAAGCTCAGCCCACAGACGTACATCGCTTAGGGTGGCCGGCAGCACCTGACCCCGCACCGCCAGCACTTGAGAACTAGCCGCGATCGCTTGCTCCAGATCCCCCGTCACTTCGCTCATGGCGGTCAAAAACAAATTGCCGAAGCTGTGCCCCACCAGCCCATCCCCCGCCTTGAAGCGGTACTGAAATAGCTCCGTCAGCAGTTTTTCTTCGTCGGCCAGAGCGGCCAAACAGTTGCGAATGTCTCCCGGTGGCAGCACGCCAATCTCGCGCCGCAGCCGCCCAGAGGAGCCGCCGTCATCCGCCACTGTAACGATCGCCGTGATGTTGGCGCTGTAAGTTTTCAGTCCCCGCAGCAGCGTCGAAAGTCCTGTGCCGCCACCCACCACGACAATCTTGGGCCCCCGATTTAGCCGCCGATGGGTTAGCAGCACATCAATCAGTTCTTCATCACCGTCCGGCATCAGCACTTCGGTAATTGACCCCAGAGTGCGCGTCTGCCCCCACCACACCAAAGCCAGCCCCGAAGCCATCACTAGGGGCCCACTGACATAAAACGGAATTGTTTCGGTGATTCGCTCCAGCACTTGTCCCACCAGTTGGGTAGTGCGAAAAACGGGCGTGAGCTTGAGCCAGATGGCAAAGCCCAGAGTGGCCAGCAACACCCCACTCGCGCTCAACAGCAACCAGCGCTTCACCAGCAGTCCTGGAGCTAACCACTTCACCCACTGACTGGATCGATAGTGCCGCCTGGATTCGTGCCGCAGGGCATGGATAGCTTGCTTGAGTAAACCGTTAGTCATGATGGATGAGGAACTGGGACAGAGGAAGTCGTCAGGGTCTAGCAGCAGAATAACCCAAGTTCCTGGTTTCTACTGACTGTTCTGATCCTTGCAAAGACCAGCAGTTTGATGAGGGACAGCAAAATGTCTGTTTTTTGTTTGAGGTTAACTTCATTCAAGTTCTGCACGATCGTTTTGCTCGGCAGAGTTGCTTTAGGGGTCACTACGCAGATGACAAATCCCCAGCAACCTAGGCAGCAACCACACCCGACTAATGAACTGAGACGCAACCAGAGCATTTAAGTTCGATTCAGTTCGATTCGGTAGAAAGGCACAGTGAGCGATCGCCCACGTTTCACCCATCGCGAACATTGCGAAGTGTACGACCGGTAACTTTCTGTTACGTCATTGGGCTGCTCTTAGGTTCATCAGGGAACACTGCCCATCAGGAAACACTGAAGATGCTCTTGCGATCGCCTCTGTTGCATCGACGAAGGCCCCTCGAAAGCAAGGGAGTTTGTCACATATTTGAGGTACGAATGGGAATGAAGCAGGTGAATGTACGCGGATTAGAAGCACTTGGCAAACGAGTCAGAAACAAGGCGCAGCGATGGCGATCGCTCAGTGGTTTCTTTTTCCTTGCCTTGTTCATGATCCTGACGGTCAATGCCTGTAGTCTGGGTCACACACCCGAACTGCAACCATTGAAGATTGGCATCACCACCTGGCCTGGTTTTGACGTGGTGCGCTACGCCAAGACAGCCGACCTGTTCAAAAAGCATGGGCTGGAGGTCGAACTGCTTCAGTTTGAGAATCAGCAAGATTCTGCCCGTGCTGTCATCCGTGGCTCTCTGGATGCTGCTTTTGTATCGCTGTGGGATGTAGTCCAAGTCGATCCTGGCAACGATAAGCCAGCCGTCATTATGGTGACGAACATTTCACACGGCGCAGATGGCATCGTCACGCAACCCAGCATCAAATCAGTTGAAGCCTTACGTGGCAAACGAGTTGGAGCCAAACTGGGCACAGTGAATCATCTGATTTTGCTCGAAGCCTTGAAACTGCATCGCATTAAGCCAGCAGAGGTGACGATCGAAGATGTCTCCAATGAGTCTGCCGTTGAGCTAATGGCAAAGGGTGAATTAGACGGCGCGGTGATCTGGGAGCCACTTTTGAGCGACACCGCGAAAAAAACTAAGGGCAACATCGTTTACACCACCAAAGAAATTGACAGTCTGGTGATTGATACTCTGGTGTCGCGATCGACCACAGTAACCGCCAAGAAGGCAGAATTTACTCGGTTTGTCTCCACCTGGCTGGATGTGATGCGTGCTATAGATTTACAACCGAAAGCCGTCTACGAGCAAGTTGCACAGCAGATGGGTCAAAATGGTGCGTCTTTTGGCAAAGACTATGCCGGACTCAAGAAAGGTGATATCTCTC
>DATNQR010000635.1:0-1717 GCA_036703905.1 Thermosynechococcaceae cyanobacterium | reverse complement strand
ATTTGGACAATGGCTTTAATGTCCTTGCCCATATCTCAGGCAAAATTCGGCGAAACTACATCAAGATTCTTCCGGGCGATCGGGTCAAAGTAGAGTTAACTCCTTACGATCTGACGAAAGGTCGAATCACCTACCGCCTGCGAAATAAAAAGTAGTCGGCAGGATAGAGGGTTGCTCCTGCCCTCAAAAAATGTTATGCTTGGCAATCGCTATTGAATTCGATAGTTGCTAGTTTTGTAATTTGGAACTATTTAGAGATGAAGGTACGAGCTTCAGTACGCAAAATTTGTGAGAAGTGTCGCGTCATCCGTCGGCGAGGCAGGGTCATGGTGATTTGTGCTAATCCAAAGCACAAGCAGCGCCAAGGGTGATCAGGCGATCAGCGGTGATTAGCCGCGCAGTTTAGCTGTTTGAGATAGTTGTAGCAGAGATTCAAGGCTGGGGGAACGTAGAGTGGCAAGAATTGCAGGAGTAGACCTACCGCGCGACAAGCGGATTGAAATTGGTCTGACTTATATTTACGGAATTGGGCCAACCCGCGCCAAAGAGGTTTTGAAGACGACAGGGGTTAACCCAGATATCCGTGTTAAGGATCTGAGTGATGCTGATGTTACTGCTCTTCGGGATGCCGTTGAGGGTGGATATCAGATCGAAGGAGACTTGCGACGGCTGGAAGCGCTGAACATTAAGCGGTTAATGGACATTGGCACTTACCGTGGTCGTCGTCATCGGCTGGGGCTACCTGTTCGGGGGCAACGGACACGCACGAACGCCAGGACACGTCGAGGCGGACGGCGGACAGTTGCAGGTAAGAAGAAAGCGCCTAGCAAGAAGTAAGGCGATTGCTCAGACTCGTCTCCTCGGTGCGGTACTAATGCTGAGGGGTATAAGTTTGAGTATTTCAATCTCTCGCAAGAAGCTATTCGTTGAAACATCGCATTAGAGGCAGAATATGGCGCGACAGCCCACTAGAAAGACCGGAGTTCGCAAGCAGAAGAAGAACGTACCTAACGGAGTGGCTCACATCCAATCTACGTTCAACAATACGATCGTCACCATCTCGGATACCGCTGGGGAAGTCATCTCCTGGGCTTCTGCTGGCTCAAGCGGCTTCAAAGGTGCTAAAAAAGGTACGCCTTTCGCCGCTCAGACTGCTGCTGAAAATGCAGGTCGTCGTGCGACCGACCAAGGAATGCGCCAAGTTGAAGTGATGGTGACGGGCCCAGGCGCTGGACGTGAGACGGCAATTCGTGCCCTGCAAGGAACTGGACTGGAGATTACATTGATTCGAGATGTAACTCCAATTCCTCACAATGGCTGCCGTCCACCAAAGCGTCGGCGTGTCTAGCGTGCTGTTTCTATACCGCAAATTCGCTCTGTCACAGATGGGTTACGGGTTGAGTTGGGAAGGTTAATGCCCTTCATAGAAGTTGTGGAGAAGTCGCACTATGGCGCAATTTCAAGTTGAGTGCGTAGAATCGAAAACTGAGCGGGATCAAAGCCAGAACAGTCGCTTTGTGATTGAACCACTGGAGCGGGGTCAAGGGACAACTTTAGGGAACGCTTTGAGGCGAGTTCTGTTGTCGAACCTGGAAGGTGCAGCAGTTACTGCTGTGCGGATCGCAGGGGTGAATCACGAGTTCGCAACGATCCCAGGAGTACGAGAAGACGTACTGGACATCTTACTCAATATGAAGAAAGTAGTCTTGAGAAGCTA
>DATNQR010000634.1:0-4748 GCA_036703905.1 Thermosynechococcaceae cyanobacterium | reverse complement strand
TCAGTGGAACCTATAAACTACTTTGCACTGTTGAGGCAACACCAACGATCATAGGCAAGTTTTCCCACCGCTCTGAGACCTCTACGTGTTGTACTCAATTTACTGCCCCACCGATTTGCCCCAGGTCTATGCAGCGATCCTCCACGCCCGTCGCCAGAAAGAGCAGAAGGCTGAGGATGCAGCCCCGCCCCAGGAAGAAGCAATCGAAATCTTAGTTCCTTCTCAACCCATCTCTCCTACTCCAACGATGCCTGAACCCAAACCTCAGATTCGCCAATCCAGACTCTACGCACCTGACCTTGAGAAGATGACTGACCTCATGCTCAAGCGCGGTATCACCGGATCTCCCGCCGAGGTCTTCCATGCCGCGATCAACGTCCTGGAATCTGAGCAGTTCCAGCAGCAACAGCACCAGACGATCGGGGAAATTGCTCAAACGATGAATTGGTTCACCACCGAGATCGAGCGCCTCAAAGCCACGATCGAACACCTGCAACAGGAGCGTATCCAGTTTCAGGCTCAGGCAGGAGAAGCCCAGGCGATCACGCATCTGCAATCCGAGAACGAACAGTTACAGCAGACGCTAGAGCAAACTCAATCCCGCCTGGCAAGCGTTGAGAAGCTGTTCGGCACCGAGACGATCGAGCGTCTCTTGGGTGCATCTCCCTCTCCTGTCCCAATTCCAGAGAAGCGACCGCTACCGAGGAAGCAAATCACACCCGTCTCAGTCCCCACCACTCACGTTCCAACCCAACCGAAAGAGCCAACGGCAAAACTTCACCGTGATTCAGGTCGCCGCTCTAGGGAAGTGGCTACCGAGGAAGCAAATCAGAAGGTGGATGCCATTATTGAAGCCATCATCTACTGGAACACCAGCCAGAGCAATCCGCAGCAGTGCATCAGAATTAGTCACGACCCACTCCGCGCCCTCGGTCGCTTGATCGGGGTCAATTCCCAAACTAGGATGCAGGATGGGTTACTCAGGCATCAGGAGAAGATTGACGCAATGAACGCCAGCTTGGGTCTGGAAACTTTGCACAACCGCCAAGTCAAGGGCAAACAAGAGATCTTGCGCTCGATCGCCCACGAAAACCTGGCACTCGAAAACTGGCAAGAACTGGAGTGGGCATGACCTACTCCGCTTCGGATTCTCAGTCCGAAAACCAGCGCGGGCGGCGCATGGGGTCGTGTTCTAGACCTGTTGACTTCCTACTCGTGATTTAGAATCACACGTCTAGAGCATCAGCGGGCGTTCAAGGGCGACGATCATGACCATAGATAGGGGCGATCACCTTCACAGGAAACCACGATCACGACCTCTTCTATATCTATACCTGTAGTTAACAGGCGACGATCATGACCCTAGATAGGCGTCCACCTGACTGTCTCTGCGTTCTCGCTCTGTAACGCTCAATTCGGCTATCTACATCGAGACTGGTGTGCTTCTTCGTTCTCTGTATTAATCGGTTGCTTCTCTTTGCACTCTCGGTTAACTGCTGTCGCTTTTAGGCTCTCTATCTCTAAAATCTCGATCAAGTCAATGTCCTAGAATCTCTGTGGAGTAAACTCCCTAGGATCTGTAACTTCTTGTTAAGTTAGATGCGATTAATGGATAGCTTCCTCAAACTTCCCCGGTTTTCCTTTACCCATTGACAGGCAGAAATTTAGGCAGAAGCAAGGGCGACCGTTGTTGCGTTTACCGAGTAAATTAAGCAGCGTAGACCGCCTACCTGGAGGAGGTGGATTTCATCTGCTTGAGGTAGTTTTATGCTGAAAGTGTAGAAATCCCAGTCGTAAAGCGTTTTCTAGGTGCAAGGCATGACTGATCAGCCAGCGCTGTTTCTCAAAAAAGAGTGGAAAGACATCACGGTCGAGTATGGCTTGATGGAAGCAGTCGGTGACTTTGACTTTACCATGCCGAAACATGCCATTAGTGTGGCGTTTATCCCCCACGATCGCGTCACTTGGTCAGTGGATGGATTGAAGCAAACCACACCGCTACCAGCCGGAAGCGCCTTCTTGTATGGCGATCGTGAGTTTATCTGGCATCAGCGCACGAAACCCAGTGAGTATGTCACAATTTATCTGGAGCCAGAGTTTTTGCGCCGGACTGCGATCGAAAACGAACTAGCCGCCGAAACCAGACTGGCTCATCGGGTAATTTTTCCTGACTCTACCATTGTGCAAGTGGCACACCTGTTTAAGGGCGAGTTGCTCAGTGAAGGACTGGCAGGCATTCTGTTCGCGGAATCATTGAAGAATCTGCTGGCGGTTCACTTGCTGCGTCAGTATTGTGAACAGGCTCCAGCGAAAAAATTGGTGATTCCCGCAGGTGCGCTAGATGTTGTGAAACTGAAGCAAATTCAGGATTACATTGAGGAGAATCTAGCGGATGAGATTGTCATTGAAGATCTGGCAGCGTTGATTCCCATGAGTCAGTTTCATTTTGCCCGTGCGTTCAAAGCGGCAATCGGAGACTCACCACACAAATACTTGACTCAGCGTCGGCTTGAACGAGCGAAAGTACTTTTAAATGTTACCAAACTACCCGTTGCTGAAATTGCCTACCGGGTAGGATTCTCCAATCAAAGCCACTTCACGGCGCACTTTCGCAAAGTGACTGGCGTGACACCCAAAAATTATCGATCGCAGTGCAGCTAGACTCTGATACTCAAGGAGTCACGTTTCTCTTCCAATCCTTGTACAGAATTGCTAGCAGCACTACATCTTCAAACCCTCCCCACTTTTGAGCGCGTTGCCGCAGCACACCCTCTTGAACAAACCCATTTTTCTTCAACACCTTACCTGACGCTGGATTTCTCACCATGTGGTAAGCGTAGAGCCGATTGAGATGCAGGTCGTTAAAGCTGAAACAAAGCACTGAAAGTAGAGCTTCAGTCATGTATCCCTGCCCCCATGCCTCAACTCCTAACCAGAAACTCAGTTCAGCAAGTGAATGTTCCCGATCGATTTCTCAGATTTCAATCACTCCGCTCACCGACCTCTCTGGCTTACGTTCAATCGCAAACGCAATAGAATGCTGCTCTTGAAACTCAGTGATTCTCTTAGAGAGATAGTTCTCAGCTTCGCCTTCCGGGTAAGGGTGAGGAATCGAAATCATCGTATCGGCAACTGCACGATCACTGGCAAGTCTTTGGATAGCTGACGCGTCAGTTATCGCCAGCGGACGTAAGACTAACCTGGGAGTTTCAAGCGTGATGAGAGGGAGCATGAGGGCAGTTTACTATCAACTTTGATAGCAATATAACTGAGACTTTTACTAGGGGCGAGTTCCTTGCTCCCATGTCCAGGTCATTTTCATGCGATTGACTCGCCAGCCATCAGCGGTGTGGACGAGAGTATGTTCATAGAACCCTCCCAACGTTCAGGTTCCTTTCTGAGTATCCAGGTAAACATGATGCGCCTGAAAGTTAGAAAGGCAAATGGCAGTGTTGCCAGCGATGGTGACAACATGACTACCAATGAGATGCTGAGTCGTTGTAAAGGTTTGGGTGAAGAACACCTTCCATCCGTTGATTAGGTCGTCTGCGTTGACCGACGTAGGTTGCCCACCGTTCAACGAGGTGTAGTCGGTTTCAACGCGATCGCTAAAGACATCCCGACAGGCTTGCCAATCTTGTCGGTCTGCCATCAAACCAATGCGATTGACCACATCAATAATTTCAGCTTGCATGAGCTTTGTTTCTTTGAGGCTATCAGCTTAACCAAGACCGCCACCATCCACATTGAAAGCTACGCCTGAAACATAGGATGCTTCTGGCGAAGCCAACCACAACACGGCGGCAGCGACTTCTTCTGGTTTGCCCACCCGCTTAATTGGGTAGCCAGAAGCCAACTGTTCTTTCGTCACTTTCCAATCCCGCTCCACCCGATCGAGCATGGCAGTGTCGATCGCTCCCGGTAAGACCGCATTGATGCGGATGGTTTTGCCATATTCCTGTGCTGCCATTTTGGTCATATGAATCACGGCGGCTTTGCTGGCACCATAGCCAACAATGTTGGCAAAGGCCCGCTGTCCACCAATACTTGCCATGTTGATAATCGCTCCGCCACCAACTTTAAGCATGTGGGGAATTTCATATTTCATGCCCAGAAACACTCCACGGGCATTAGTGTTCATCAGATCATCAAACTCAGCGATCATAGTGTCGGCGATCGGGTTGGGTGGATAGTCAATCCCGGCATTGTTGAAGGCGATGTCTAACCGACCATACTTGGCGACACAGGCATCGACAAAAGCTTTGACTTCGGTTTCTTTGCGAACATCAGCCCGCATATAAGTGGCATCACCGCCCGTGCTACGGATTGAGGTTTCGACTTGCTTGCCCAACGCCTCACGCCGACCACAGAAGAAGACGTTCGCCCCTTCTTTGGCAAACAGTCTGGCGGTCGCTTCTCCAATTCCAGACGTTGCCCCGGTAATCAGGACGACCTTGTTAGCAAATCTGCCTGTTTGAGCTGTTGATTTCGAGATTTGAGGGGCGTTTTGATTGTTAGCGTGTGCTTTTCCTGTCATGGTTGTTGCCATGCCTGCTAATCCTAAACCTCCGATCGAAAGAATGCGCCGACGATTCAGACCTTTCATGGTTTTCTCCTTTTCAGATATGCAGCCTGTTAATTGCTTGTGGTATGGCCGCCATCGATCGCCAGGTTTTGTCCCGTCACGACTTTGGCTCCCTCTTTAGCAAAGGCGATCGCAGTGGCTTGACCAATCCCCAAACTGCCAC
>DATNQR010000633.1:0-1993 GCA_036703905.1 Thermosynechococcaceae cyanobacterium | reverse complement strand
CGGTTAAGCTCCTCCTTCAGCTTCCTCAGATGTTCCGGTTCCGGTTGCGCTTCCAGGGGAGTCAGGCTAATCCATCCATTGTGGGCATCAGTAATCGTCACCTTGGGGTTGGTCGGTAGCCCACGATTAAACTGCTCCAATGCTTGGGTCATCTCTTGCTGAATTTTGGCGATGAACTCATTCACATCACGGGGTTGCTGCAAGTTCTGATAGTACGCGTCGCGCTGGGTCTCAAAGTCTTGGGGTAAATCTTCATCCGGATTACGGTAGCGTTTGGCACCCTCGACCCAGATCTCTTTACAGCGCAGCTTGTCTCGTACGGTTTGTAGAACGGCTAATTCATAAGCCACTCGGTCAATCTGTGGGTGTCCATCGGCTCCCGCGCTCATCACTGCTTCTTGCCAGCCTGGGCTAAGCACCCCCTGCATGGGCACCTGTTTGTCGGCGGCATAGCTCTCTTGACGTGGTTTATCGGCATACTCTTTGAGCAGTTCTAGAGCGTCCATCACTGACTGCCTTTGAGGGTTGTCGCAGCGAAAGGTTAACGCCTTGAGAATCCAAGGCAGCATCTGACGGTAGTGGTGAATATAGGCAGAGCGTAAGCGAGACCGCAGTTGCTCTTGGAAGGTCTTACCATCCCCCAAATGCTCAATCAATTGTTCTAACGTGGCTTCCCCAGCAATGGGGTAGATGACGTCTCTCACCAGTACTTCTGGCTCTGCCAACGAGGCCAGGGCAATTTGATAGAGGAGCTTGTCATAGTTTTTGCTACTTTGGGCTTTGGCAACGACTTCTTCTTTCACCCGCTTCTTGCTGCGGCTCTCCAGTCGATGCACGAGTCCAAGCAGCAACTCAACCACGTTATCGATAACCTCTTGTAAGCGCAACCAGCAAAATGCAGCTAACAGGGTGTAGCGAATCGGGTCAGGGTGCCGCCTTAGCTCTGTGAGTGATTCGGTTTCGACTCGCAAGCGATATCGTTCCACAATGCTGTCACACAGGTGCGTAAACAAATCGTGAGGAACTCCGACTGCCCGAAGGATCTCCAACTTGGATAGCTCGGCTGTCAGGCTTTTGAGGCTGAGCGCTCCAACTTCTGCTTTCAGTTGGTTGAGCCGAATTTCATCGGGGTCTAGAAGATACGAATCTTCTTGCGGTCCGGTTAGCGCATCCAACTGTTGTCGGCAGGTTTGGGGCAACCGTTGCACGATGGAAGCGCACAATTGGACCTCAAACTGGTATTGAGCAGAATTCAAAAGACGCTCAACTTGTGCCACTGTCGGTGGCTCAAGCTTACGAACTTTCAACTCGTCATAAAGCGACTGTTGTATCCGGCGCTCATCCACCTCCTGTGGTAGGACGCGCTCCATCAACCACTGACGCAATTCGTCAAAATCTGGCAACCGCATCGGGCGAAAGCCAAGCAGTTCACGGATCTCTGCCCGGTGATATTTCAGTGTTCTCCCTTGCCAGTCATATTCTTGATAGAGGCTTGCAGCCATGCCTAATTGCGCTGCCACAAATACCTGAACAACACGGGGAATTTCATTCTTCTTCTCTGGAAATCGCCCCTTCAGTCGAAAGAATTTCAATAGAAGCGCGAATCCAAGCCGATTTGCACCCTTCTTCTGCAAAATTAGTGCCTGTTCTTCTGCATCAATACTCCAATGCTCAGTTAGCTCCTCGTTTTTCCACTTTCGCTTCATAGGTTACCCCTGAAATGACTGCTTCAAAAGCGTAAAACGTCAGCAGCACAGATAATCTAAACTTATCTTTTGGAGGTTAGACTGGATGAAAAGCCTAGAGAGGATGGCGGCTAAAACCCTTCCATAGCAGGCTTTTCGAGCTAATTGCCCCTGGTTACAGCTTCGCTTCAATTACCCCTACTACGGCTTCGACATGGAGCAAAATGCCGGTAAACGCCTGGGCTAATGTATCGTGAATTTCTCGCGCCATGCGGTTACGCTCCTCTAAAATAGAGGCTTTTTCGGCT
>DATNQR010000632.1:0-2999 GCA_036703905.1 Thermosynechococcaceae cyanobacterium | reverse complement strand
CCCTCGAAACCGCTCGACAGGAGTATCAAGAAGCGCCCAATTCAGCCGAGAGACAGGTCGCGATCGCTCAATGGCAGCAGGCGATAGACTTATTTCACCAAGTTCCTGAGCAAACCGTCGCTGCGCGTGTCGCGCAGGTTAAGCTCAAGGCGCACGAGCGAGACTTTCGGCAAGTTTCCCAGCGTTGACGATGCAGCAAAAACTAGCGCTCTAATCCTTCGTAGCGCTTGCGGTGACGATCGACTTGCTCCAAGTACTCCAAGTCAGTCTTGGCTAGCTGCCACTTTTCGTAGAAGATTTTGGCCGACTCGGCTTTGATGGGGTCTTCCTCACGGGGCAAAACCGTTTTGCTGCCTGAGGATTGGCTGTCTTTGGCATACTTGCGCCCCGATTTGTGATTGGCATAGCGGCGCGATCGCGTGTAGCCCATTTGCAGAAACTTCCGCGCCATATCCATGCCCACAAAATCCTCCTGGGCCTTGTAGGTCAAAAACAGACTGTAAATTTTCTCGGAGGACTGGCGCGCAATCTCTGGATTCTTGAATTTCCAGTAGGGCAGAATCTCGCTTTTGTAGGGTTCCACCAGCAAAACCCCCTGTTCCCCTCGCCCAACGCGATACAGTTCCGGGTGCTGGCGAAAGTCCACCGTCTTGAAGTCCAGCGAGTAGTCGAATTGCTGCATCGATTAGTTCACCTCCAGCCTTACTCTAAGCAAGATTGAAGCCGATTCAGATCGCTCTGGTGAGAGATTTTGAGGCGATTAACCTGAGACGATCGACCTCAAACCGCAACACTTCAAAGCTGACGCATCAAGCGGGGCAGCAGATGGGCTGGCACTTTGGACAAGGCCGCGTTTTGCCCCTTCAAGCCCAGGTTTGTGTAGAAAGTCTTGACGGTGCGGACGATCGCCTGAAACGCTGTTTCAGACAAATCAACGTTGTGTTTCCAGCCCTCCAGCGCTTGCAGATGGTGGTCTAGCGCTGCCTCCAGGTCAGCACGCTGGGTTGCCTCGGCTGAGGTAGAGGTTTCAGCGCGACGATGATACGCCAAGCCTAGCTGATTGCGAGCGGCGATCGGGTCGAAGGTGAGTTCAGCAGGATTGGTTAGCGATTGGACAGCGCCTAGGCAGTCCGAGTAGGCCGCGATTGCCTGATCCAGGTAAGCCAGACGATCGCTGGACGGAACCTCTGAAGTTGCCAAATGCCAGAAGGCAGTCCCCAAGTTGTTCTGGGTAGCGGCGTAGGCGGTGGGCATAGCTTCCAACGTGCGGTAGACCAAGGCCGCCTGATAGGCCGCGATCGCCTGCTGTAACCAATCGATCGGGGAATGCTCTGTTGGATGTTGCGCTAAGTTCCAGAAGGCCGTGCCCAGATTGTTTTGCAGCATAGCGTAGTGCAGAGGCTCACACGTTGGACTGTAGTAACGTAAGGCGGACTGGTAGGCCGCGATCGCCTTCAGGAGATTTTGGGAGGGCTGTTGGTGCTGGGCCAAATTCCAGTAGGTTGTGCCGAGGTTGTTTTGGGTCGCGGCATGGCGATCGGGGTCGGCTTCCAGAGTGCGGTAGTGCAGGGTTTCCTCATAAGCTGCGGCCGACTGCTGCAAAGCTTCGGCCGGATCACGGTGCTGGGCTAGATCACCATAGACTGATCCCAGATTGTTCTGAACCAACGCATAGATGTGGGGCTGAGTCTGGCGATCGCTCTTTGTGGCAGCCAGTTGGTAGGCAACGATCGCCTGCTCCAGGTAGGGCAAACGCAACTCTGCCTGACTCGTCTGGCGTGACAGCATCCAGTACAGGTTGCCGATGTCGTTCAACACTTCTGCCCACTCGATTTCTGCCCGTTGGACTGCCGCTCCTTCCTCTGACCACACCAACGCCTGTTCATACGCCTGAATCGTCAGCAGCAGAGTTTGTTCTGCGGTATCCCCTTGGGTAACTCGATCACGCAATCGATCGCCCAACCGCCGATAGGCTTGTGCCACAACTACGTGATCTGTCTGCGGAGACAGTTGCTCAATTTCCTCCAATGCGGCGGCAATTTCCGGGCGCGTCCTCAAGAATTCGTCGTCCGGGGAGATGGAGCGAGACAACGCTATTTCAGGGAGTGTCGCTGCTTCGGAGAAGGCGATCGCAGCAGTCGGCAGAACTGAACCGCCTGGTTCAACTACAGCGATCATGTCCTCAGCGATCGTGTCCGCAACGATCAATTCTTCAGAAGTGGCCTTTGCTTTCCCGTTGAGAGATTCAGTCCTTTGTTGCCAGTCTTCTGACTCTTCTGGCTCCGTCAGGGCAATCGATCGCGATTGAGGGACAACAAGTGCAACAACCTCCTCAGCTGAGGCAGATTTTTCATGCTGCCCATTGAACTGCGATCGAGGGCTGGGAAGGAGCAAGTTGGAGGTTTTGGAGGTTTCGATCGCTGCACCCAGTCCTGGATCGCCCTCAAACTCAAATAAAGCGGTGTGGCAATTCCACAGAGCTGGCGCAGATTGCCGAATGGCACATAGCCAGGGGCGCGGTAGCCACAAAACTAAGGCAGAATCTAGAGCCGCGATCGCTCGATCGCTGTGCTGTAGCTGGTTGAGAAAAGACTGCTGCACCGAGGCGGGGTAGTGGGTTAAGCGCTCAACCCCAATGATTTGAAACTCCGGTGGGCGAACCGCGATTAAGTCTGGAGGCGGATGCTGCTCCATCCAGAGGGCAACCTGGGCGATCGGATTGGGATTTTGCAGATCGAGCCACAAACTAACCAAACGCGGGTAGTCTGGTAAATCGATTGAGGAAGGAGAGCCGTTCTTAGGGGAGCGATCGCGGCGGGGCCAGGCCAACTCTGCATGGAGTTGGGCTGCCAGCCAATTTCGCACCGTCAAATCATCACAGACAGCTAGAAAAACTTGCCGCCGTAAATTCAAGCCCAATGCCACCTTCAAGCGGCGATAGACGCTGCGGTTGAAAGCGGAAACGGGAGAGGTGGGGCGGATAGCCGGATCGAGAGCAG
>DATNQR010000631.1:0-3494 GCA_036703905.1 Thermosynechococcaceae cyanobacterium | reverse complement strand
AGCCACTGCTGGTCACTCCCGGCGCTGGCCAGATGTAGGGTGCTGAGATCTGCCGGGGTGCTGGGGCTTGGGGCATGGGTGCGAGGGCTGCTGCTGGGAGCTTGGGCGATTCCAGCCTGAACACAAAATCAGGAACCTCAGCATGAGCAACAGTGGTGAGCAACAGACTAGCCAAAGCAAGCGGGATGAGGTAGCGACGCATGAGGTGAGGATGAAAGAGCCTTCTACCTCTACTCACCAACCAGCGCAGCCGCTACCGAGTTTCTACGTGAGCAACTTCGATAACTCCTCTAGAAGTATTGCTGTCCTCTCTTTCCAGTGGGCATCTAGGGCCCAGTTCACCGCATTTGCCACATTGATCAAAGCCTGCCCCACGATCGCGATCACCACCCACCGTCTAGTCTTCATCCCGTGTTCTCCCTGATGTGCTGTGATTTGCTTGGTCGATATGGCTCTAGCATTCCCGTTTTGTCTGGAGTGGTTTATGCTTCGTCTTCGTCGTTCTCTTGCTGTCGCTGTTGCGCTCGTCACTGGTTCTTTGGTTTTCGCTGGCTCCGCTCAGGCTCAATTTAGAGACTCCGCCGGAAACGTTCACTTCCAAGCGGCTGGGCAGACTCCGGGCGTGTCTCTTCAAGCTTCGACTGGTGAACTTTCCCGAAAGCTCACCGCTAACTACTGCGGCATTTTGCCGATCAGTAAGCCTTCTTCTACTGTCCCTATCCCAGCCTCCATCAACGTCAACGGGACTGCAATCAGCACTTCTGCCCTTCCGGTTTTGAGTGCCCCTTCTTGCGTCAATAACGTTCTATCAGAAGCACGGCCCGCCGATTTCAAAACGGCTGAAGGTCGGGTCTATTTGGTTGGGCGTACTCCTGGGGTTCAGTACACGGTGAGCTATCCCGGCATTCCTGCCCCCAAGTCTATCCCCGTCAATCCCTGCGGTTATGGCCGGTTGTCGAACACCCTAGCTAACCCAGTCCCCGCAACATTCACCTTTAACGGCACGAGCTACACCACGGCCAGTTTGCCCGTGCAGAACCCCAATATCTGCGTGACCTCTGGCGGTGTGTCCACCAAATACGCACCTGTGCCCTAGTCTCCGTCGATCGCTTTCGTCCTCACACCTGCGCCCTTCGGGGCGCTTTTTGTATGCGGTTTTTTACGTTTGCCTTCGTTGCTTTCCTGTTGGGCTGCCCTGCTCCGGCTGCCGCGATCGAGTTCTACCGGGACACTAGGGACAATCTCTACTTCGAGGGTCTGCGCCCTGGCGAGTTCATACACATGACCTACATCGACTCCAAAACCCCATCGAAGTACGTCTGGAGCTACAAAGACCCTAAGAAAACCTGCTCAGTCCATCACATCTTCAGAAGCAACACGAAACTGAATTTTTTCACCCAGATTCGGATCTACACCGAACCGACCCCGATCGACTTCGACCCCTCGCCTTCAATTTCTGCACCCGATAACAGCAACCCCTGCAACGGGGCAAGCATCAACACTGCTCTACCGTGGGTCACGATTGCGCCTGGTGTTCAAGCTGTAGCGATCGCTGAGACAACCCGCTTTAGCTTCTGCCGCTCTAAGCTCGGCTGCACTCCTAGCCAACGTATCTGGCTCACCACAGATTCGGTCTACGTGTCGGGGCTTTCTGCACCCGCCTACAAAGTTTCGGACGAACGCGATCGCGCCCGCTTCGGTGTGGCGGATGCCTGCGGCTTTATGAAGCTGGCCAACACTGCAAAATGGCCCGCCAGGTCTACCGATCGTATCGATCTGGTCAGTCGCAAGTTTGGGACAGATTATGGTGTGTTTTCCAGGGCTGGGGCAAGGGGGGCTAAGACTCGCGCTGTTAACCAGATCCCACTCTGCCGGGATGGGGTAATCTATCGCCCCATCCCATAGGACAGTAGGACACTGACCCACAGGACATAGGACAGTAGAGTATTATTCATCCTGACTTAGGACTAGGATCTTCACCTGAGCCAGCTTCGATCGTAGCCTCGCCCAATCCCTGTAACTCGCCCCTTTCACCCTATCGAGCGCTGATTCTGAACTGAGATAGCTGTCAGTCGTTACTGCTGTAGAGAATCGATAATCGATCGCCCGGATCTTGAGCCTGAGAACCTCTCGTCGGGCTACTTCCTGCTGTACTTGGAAATCCTTACGCAGCACATCAAACTCAAGCACCATAAGGACTACAGCCTCTCTGATTTTGGCCGCAAGCTCCCCCCTCTCCTTTTCCACCGTCGCCACTTTTACTTGAAGGTCAGTTATGGCGATCGTTCTGCCCTGGCTGGCATCGTCCCCACCAGCCTGTCGCCTAAACAAGGGCACACCAATCAAGCCCAAAATATCGTTAACAGAGTTGAACGTATCCCCAAAGAATAGCCCGCCAATTCTGTTGAGCAGTCCTCGCTTGCGCTCTGGCTGGGTGGGGGTGGCTGGTATGGTGTCGGTCTTGAGCCATGCCTGCACCAGTGGTTCAAAGATCCCCAACTTGATCGACTTCGCGTTAGCTGCCTTTGCTTCCTCGATCTTGGAATTGATCAGGCCCACTCGCTCGTCGATCGCTTTTAGGCTGCGGCTGTTGCTCACCGCTAAATCCTGAAGCTGCTTGATGCAAACTTCTTGAGCATCCAAGCATGGCAGATCGCCCAGCATCGCCTTCCATAGGTCGTCATTGATCCGTAGTTCGATGAGCTTATCGAGGCTGTTACCTGCGGGATTGAGCGGGTTTCTCTCGCCGCCATCAATCTGATCAATGTTGTTTTGGGTCGTCTCATTGTCCGGGGTTGTCGCTGGCTCTGTTGTCGGGGCCGCTGGGGCTGGGGCTGCTGTTGTCGGGGCTGCTGGGGCTGGGGCTGCTGTCTCCGGCGCTGGGACTGGGATTTGTTCTGGGGATGCGGCCCAACTGGCCGTTACTGGAGACGACCAAAGTAAGCTCAATAGCAAGATTCTGATCGGTTTGGCTTTCAAATTTGACACGCTGAACCTTCCCACCGTAAGGACTCCTGACAGCCGATAGCTGCGATAACTGCACTTCAACCTGACTGAGCCGCGCCTCAAGATCTGCCACGGTTCCCTGCTGCCTTAGCTCCTGCTCTCTGAGAGCGATCGCCCGTTTTGAGGCTTCCAGGGAATGCTCGTATTCCTTGTTGCGCTGTGCTTCCTGCGCCTCTGACAGCTTGCCTTTCGCCAGCTCGATCTCAGTCTGGGAGAGATTGTTCTCGCGCTGCCGCTCTGCCAAGACGATCTCTTCGTGGGGTATCACTGCCTCTGGGACTTCAGTAGTGGGCATAGCCCTGATTACGTCTAACTTGCGCTGCTGTTGCTCCAGGTTTCGCGCTGCCGTGTCTGCCTTGTGGCGCTGCTTCTCGATGTCGGCTGCTTGGGCTGTGAGGCTGGCAGAGGGTAGGGGTTTCAGTTCTGGAATGGGCAGGGATTGAAGCTGCTTTAGCCTTGCGATTTCCCTCGTCAGTCCCTCCTTCTGA
>DATNQR010000630.1:0-6944 GCA_036703905.1 Thermosynechococcaceae cyanobacterium | reverse complement strand
CTTTGGCAGAAATCATCGACGGAGCAGAATAAGTCTTCTAAACTAACCATTAGGGCAAACTGGGCGTGAAATCTTAGCATTTTCAGCCTATCGGGTTTGCCCCTTTCTTGTCTCGATCCTTATCCCGTACTCAGGTTTTTTTAAGTAGTGAATACCAGCCGTCGAATACCAGTCGTCGAATACCGGTCGTCAAATAGCGTTGCCCAACTTGCTTCTCGTCCCCTGCTGTTCCTCTCAGCTAAGGGAACATTTTGCTGTGGCTACTTTCTGAAACAATCCGCTTCTGTTTCTCGACTCGCCTCCCTCTTGCGACGGAAGGCGAATCTGCCAGCAGTTCAGTAGCCTAAAGTAACGAAATGTTAAGCAGGCGCAACGGAGCGGGTCATGGCATTAAAAGCGATCGAAGATCAGGTGGTGGCGGTCGTTGGAGCATCTAGCGGCATTGGTAGAGAGGCAGCGCTTCAGTTTGCTAGCCGAGGCGCGAAGGTTGTTGTCTCTGCCCGGAGCGCATCAGGCCTGCAATCTTTGGTGGAAGAGATCCAGCAAGCGGGCGGCGAAGCAACAGCAGTTATTGCAGATGTAGCTGACTTTGAGCAGGTGAAGGCGATCGCCGACAAAACAGTAGAAACCTACGGGCGGTTGGATACCTGGGTTCACTCCTCTGCCACTGGAGTTTTCGCTACCTTTGACAATGTGACTCCTGAAGAATTTCAGCGTGTAATTAATGTCACCCTAATGGGACAAGTCCACGGCGCAATGGCGGCCTTGCCTTACCTCAAGCAAGCTGGACGGGGGGCACTAATCCACATCTCATCGATGGAAGGGCGGCGGGCGCTACCTTATCAAAGCGCCTACTCCTGCGCCAAGCATGGGGTTGAGGGATTTTTGGAGTCGCTGCGGGTGGAGCTACAGCACGAAGGTCACGACATCAGCGTCACTAGCATCAAGCCTGCGGTGATCAACACGCCGTTCTACAACAACGGTTTGACTAAGCTGGGAGTGAAGCCGACAGGAATTCCGCCCTACTACGAGCCGAGCATTGTGGTGGATGCCATCCTCTATGCTGCCAAGCATCCGGTACGAGATCTGATCGTGGGCGATGTGGGTAAGGTGCTGGATGTGCTGCAACGAGTTTCGCCGGGTCTAGTGGATGCGCTGTTGCTGGCAACAGGATTTCAACTTCAGAAAACTACAGAGCCAAAGGCGATCGACGCTCCCAACAATTTGTATGAACCTGTGCCGGAGCACGATCGAGTCAAAGGAGATTTTGGGCATCTCAGCATTCCTAGCTTCACGGATTGGTTTGACTACAATCCACCGCTCAAGTGGGGCGCGGCGGCACTTGGGGCAACAGCTTTGGCTTTCTTAGCGGCGCAGATGTTCAAAGGAGATGGACAAGTTTAGCGATCGTGCAGCGAATTTCTTGAGTTGCTTTTATGCTGCTTTCCTCTAGAGATTTGATGTAGAAAGCTGAAGCTTTTTCTCCTTCTCAAGTTCTATTCATCCTGAGGGATAGTCACACTTTCAAAAGCATTCCCTCTGGATGAAATAAAAAAGTTTTCTTTTGGTTAAAACGGAATTATCAAAACAGTAAGACTACGCAAGAATAGTAGATCGGGTTTTGAACCTCAATTGTTTATACCAGAGGAAAGGAGCAGGATATGTCTGGACAAATGTGCTGGCTGAGCGAGGCAGGAACCAATGGTACGAAGATTCTGCACCTACGTCGCAACCCTAGAGATGCTTGGCAACCTTACACTGCTTTGCCACAATACTCCGTCCCAGATTATCCGCTTCCAGGTGGCTCAAAAGGGTGGGCAACCTACCAGAAGCTAGTGAAGGCAAAATGGACTTTGATTCCAAGTGAACAAGCTGGCTCTGCAACAAGGCAACCTGCTTTATCTTCAGTTTTCTAAAACTCTACAGGCTTTTTTGTCTCACTGTCTATTCCTTGGTCAGTCTCATATCTCATTTTCACACCTTGCAAGTCACCATGCCTACAGAAATAGACCCGCCCCTTAACCGTGCAGGTAGCCAAGTAACCACTAGCTCCACTTTTCAAATTGTTTCCAGAGTGCGGGATAGTATCTGGACAGTAGGAGTTCCGTCCTGGATGTTTGGCATCACGGATAGAGGTTTTGCAGCTTTTGCAGATGGCTATATCTCTGCGATCGAGCTGACCCAGCTCTTTCTTGCGTCTTTTTTCTTCATTAGCTGGCTGTTCCTTAAGCCTGATGAAGAGCTAGATCAAGAGCGCGTCAGTGTTCCCTCTTCCTATCAATTCAATCCAGTTTTTCAGCACTCCCTTGAAGTTTTAAGACCAGTGCGCGATCGCATGATGACGCTGCGAGATCAGCACTTGATCAGCCAGTCCTACATTTTGCCCGTGCCCTACCTTTGCCAGGTGTATCATCTGCTGAATCTGAAGCATTTGGAGTCAGTTCATGGTTTGAGCCTAGGCAATTTGCGAGTGGTGCAGGTAGGCAAATTTCAGCCTACCGAGATTGGGGGAACTCTGAAGTTCCAGACGATGCTTGATTCGCCCATGAACGTGTTGAGAATTTGGCGACAGCCGATCGTAGAAGTGGATCTAACGCTGCACAATCCCTATAGCGTGGAACTCAGCATTCCTGTCTATGGAGACAAGCGGATTACAGTGATGTTTAACGCTTTTCCGGTCAGCGCAACCGAACATGAGTTTCTGATTGACATCTACAGTAATCTCAATTGGTACAAGCCCGCTCTGCAAGTGCTGCTTCACTTTTCTGCTTGCTTAACTCTGTTTGAAGACTTACCTTATTTGCAAAAGCTAGCCGGACGAAACTTGCAGCGGCTGACGCGCTTGAGCAATGCCAACCACGAGACAATGCAGCTATTTAAGCGGTTTGTTGATCTGTATGGTGCACAAATCGAGACAGTTCAATCGGCGATCGTGCCTAAGCAACCAAAGCTTCTACCCGCAACTCGAAAGATCAAATCGAGCGAACAGTAGATCAGTTACCGCATCGCGCTCATAGTAGATTTCCAGGAGAGTTCTTTGCACAAAACGATCAAAGCGCGTTGGTCGGCTCCAGTGAACAAATTGCTGTCAATTAGCTCAGTCAAAACTTGCTGTGTCAACTGAGCCGCAAAGGTTCCTCCACAGCGTAGGAGGTGACTGTAGTAGCAAAATTGAGGGCGCTGGCTCTGGTTCAGGTGGAAACGATAGACCTCATCAGGAGACATTTTGTAGACTGGAGTATGTACTGGAACCACAACTCTGGGAATGCCATGAAGTCCGTGCAGGCGATCGCGTTCTGTCTCTAGAGTGCCAATCAGCACTGTCCACAACAGCGTTCGAGTTTCGTCCATTAAGTCGGGCGTAAATAAGGGATCAGGTTCGCTAGAAAGACGTGGCCCCATGTTCAGAAAAGTGGGGTTGAATAGTTGAGAATTGTAGACCAATCCAACTGCCCAGTGACGATCGGTACTGTCCAGTTTGACAAAGCAGCCGAATCCATAGTCGTCAGGCTGGGGCGGACTGGCGTGGCTCATGGCGTCGTCAAGCTGCACAATGTAATCACAGTGGGAGTTAGATTTAACAACTTTTCCCAATCGCATAATTAATTCTCCTCAGAACCTGTTTAAAGAGCTGACTTGCTGTAGCTCGATTAGGAAATTTTTGATTGGAACCTTGAGTTGTGGAGTCTACTGCTCACTTGTTAAATAGGCTCTCAAGCTGCCTGTATTGTAAGCCCTTCTCGTAAAAATTTTAGGTTGTATGGAGCGAGCTTCAGAAGAGTGAAGTCCTTTAGAGAAATTCTCAAGAGTTGAAGAAGTTGTCCCGATCGCAGTAAGCTGCCCTTGCACGATCGCGCGATTGCCATGAAGCTTTGCCAATACCCCGCTCCACTTCAACCTGGCGATTTACTGCGGGTGATTGCACCCAGTGGAACCCTAAGAGAGTTGGGTGCGTTTCAGCAAGGGGTGGAGATTTGGCGATCGCGAGGGTATCGCGTGGAACTGACTCCCGGCTACGACGATCGCTGGGGCTACCTAGCGGGGACAGATAGCGATCGACGGCAGCAGTTGCTCATAGCCTTGCAAGACCTTGACTGTCGGGGCATTCTCTGTGCCAGAGGCGGCTACGGCGGCGCACGGTTACTGGAGGATTGGACTTGGGAGGGCCACGATCGCAAGTGGCTGGTTGGCTTTTCAGACATCACAGCTTTGCTGATGAGCCTGAGCCTACAGGGAATTTCTGGAGTTCACGGGCCGTTACTGACCACGATCGCCGCCGAGCCGGATTGGTCGGTGCAGCGCTTGTTTGACTGTGTGGAAGGCCGCCCGTTGTCTCCGCTTCAGGGAACGGGTTGGAGCAAGGGTCAAGCTTCTGGGCTGCTGCTGCCGCTCAATCTCACTGTTGCCACGCACTTACTTAGAACAGCCCACCAGCCGGATCTGAGCAACGTGATTTTGGCGATCGAAGACGTAGGCGAAGCACCCTACCGCATCGATCGAATGCTGACCCAGTGGCGATTGTGTGGCGCGTTGCAGCAAGTGCGCGGCATTGCGATCGGCCGCTTCAGTCACTGCCTGCCACCTCCCAACATTCCCAGCTTCACGGTGGAGGAAGTGCTGCGCGATCGCCTGGAAGATCTGAATGTGCCGATCGTGGCAGAGCTTCCCTTCGGTCACGATGGCCCGAATGCTGCCTTACCGGTGGGTGTTCCAGTGCAGTTGGAGGGCGATCGGGGAGTTTTGAGTTTTGAGTCCTAAACTAACCCGATCGCCCCTCGCTCTCTAGCCCTGTGCTTTCCGTCGCCGTCGCATTGCCGCCAATCCGCCACCTGCTAGCGCCAAGCCTGCCATTGTGGTTGGCTCAGGAACCGCCGCCGACTCCACCACTCGACCGTAAAGCTGGGTGCGATTTGCGCCATCTTCCTCTGAGAAGAACTCATTGATCGGAGTGCCCCCCGGAGCGCTGCTGAACCCCAGCAGTTGCAAGGTATAGTCAGTTCCGCCCACACTGAAGATGTTGCTGGAGGTTGTGTTGGTAAAGGAGATCCTGTCGGAGCAAACAGTTTCACCGGGATAGGCGCACGGAGCTGCGTTGGGGGTTTCGTCGATCGCCAACTTGAACGTGAAGTTCTGGTTGGGGATGGGTAAAGTGCCTCCGAAGCCCAAATTGAGGTTCAGGTCTACACCGCTGATGCCTGTACCCCCCGCGATTGTTCGGTTGAAACTGCTCAACAAGCCAAGGGCGATCGTGTCTCCAAAGTTGGCAGTTCCGTTGTTGCCCGTGAACCCTAGCCCGCTCTTCTCCGGGCCAACCGGATCGCCCCAGCGCACCTGATTGTCTAAGCCAACCGTCTGGTAGTTGACGCTGGCAACATTGCCCACAGGATTGCTCCAAGTCCCCACGCTGGAGAAGTTGAATGCTTGGGCAGAGGTTGCCAACAGCGTTGTGCTGGTAGCCAAACCGATGGTGAGCAATCCTCTGATGGGTAGCGCAGTGATCTTTTGAGTATTCATAGTTTCTCTTAAGAAGTGAGTAAGCAATTGACCAACTCCGCAGTGGCTGGGTTTTTGATGCAGTCGCTCCCCAAGGAACTTCAATCCTCACACTGGCTTTTCTGAATTCAGGTGGATGAGCTGCACTTGCGGAGTACAGGCGCGATCGTGTCAAGCTTTCCTGACCCATGCCAAAGGATTTATTTAAACTTCATCGGAAGTTCAAAAAAGCGGCTCTAGTGTTAGAGCCGCTTCATCTCAAATTCATGAAGATTAGTTGCGCTCTCGTGGTTTATACGTACTTTTGCAGCAGCAGGGACAGTCTTTCTTTGACAGAGGCAGGGATCTTGTCGATCGGTGTAAGAATCGCATACTTTAGCGCTGAGTGAGCCTCGGACGCTAGCGGATTCTCGCTCAGGCGGCGCACGGTTTCTTGAATCACTTTCTGGGCATTGGTGGCGTTGCGTTGCAAGTTAGCGATCACCATATCCACCGTTACGCTGTCGTGGTCGGAGTGCCAGCAGTCGTAATCTGTCACCAATGCCAGGGTTGCATAGGCGATCTCTGCTTCCCGCGCCAGCTTGGCTTCTGGCAGGTTCGTCATGCCAATCACCGTTGCGCCCCAGCTACGGTACAGATGCGACTCTGCCTTTGTGGAAAACGCTGGCCCTTCCATGCAGACGTATGTACCGCCGCGATGCAGGGTTACGTCGCTCAGGTTGAGGCTATCCACTGAGTCTGCCAGCACTTTCGCTAAGTGCTGGCAGACGGGATCGCCAAAGGCAATATGCGCGACAACCCCATCACCAAAGAAGGTGGAAGCGCGATTTTTCGTGCGATCGATAAACTGATCCGGCACAACCATATCCAACGGCTTGGCTTCTTCTTTCAGCGATCCCACTGCCGAAGCCGAGATTAGATACTGCACTCCCAGGCTTTTCATAGCGTAGATGTTGGCTTGAAAGGGAAGCTCGGAGGGCAGCAGATGGTGGTTGCGTCCATGCCGCGCCAGAAAGGCCACCCGCATTCCGTCCAGTGTGCCCAGAATTACGGCATCGGATGGACTCCCAAAGGGCGTGTCGATCGTCACTTCCTCTACATCTTTGAGCGCTTCCATCTTGTAGAGTCCGCTGCCGCCGATGATGCCGATTCTCGCGAGAGATCCGCTTTGCGGAATCGCTGCCTGAGCCATGATGGGGTTCCTGTGAGTAACTGTCTACAAGCTAACCGTCTACAAGCTAACCGTAGACATTCTACAGGAAGGAGGACAGGCGGCGGATGAGGGATGAGCTATGAGTGGTGAGCGGCAAGCGGTGAGCGATGAGTGTTAAGTGGCGATCGGCGAGGTGCAGATGAAGGCAGAGTTTGAGATTGAGGCTGCGATCGCGCTTCTACGTCAGGCAGTGCAGCCATTCCCAAAAGCCGCGATGTTTGAATTGGCAGAGCGGGGC
>DATNQR010000629.1:0-14197 GCA_036703905.1 Thermosynechococcaceae cyanobacterium | reverse complement strand
TTTTTGGCTTGTTGCCTAGAAGTGCTTTGCTGCGGAGCGTCAGTGTTAGAGAATTGGTCAAACAACTGAAAGCCGAGGTGTTGTGCTGCGCCGATCGCCTGGATTTAATGGTAGAAACCTTGTCGATCGGAGCCATGAATGTGAACTCCGCGCTGAAATATTTCCGCAAGGGGCGCAATATGGCCGTGGTGACGGGGGGCGACCGGGCAGACATTCAGCTTGCAGCGATGGAAACTTCCACACACTGCCTAATTTTGACGGGGCAGATGCCGCCTCTGCCGTCGATTCTTAGCCGAGCCGAGGATTTAGAGATTCCGGTGCTGTCGGTGGATCTGGACACGCTAACCACAGTGGAGATTGTCGATCGGGCCTTTGGTCAGGTACGCCTGCACGAGCCGATCAAGGTGCAGTGCATTTGTCAGATGATGGCGGAACACTTTGAGATCGATCGTCTCCTCAGGGAGCTAGACTTGCACCCCAGGGGGTCTTGAGGTTGTTCCCTATTCTTCTGAAGAAAGATTTTCTGAAGCCTCCCGGCCTGATATAAAGCTAACAAGCTGAAGCAAACTACCCACCCTGCCCTACTAACTTATGACCTCGCCCCCCGACCCCGATTCTCGCCGCCGCAGCGAAGAACCGATCGCCGTTCTCGTTGCTTTCCTTGCCCTGGGTAGCGTTTTCTTCTGGGCCACCAGCCAGAAACAGCCGGCGTTTGATCTACTCTCTCTAGGGAAACCCACTGGCACTGCCTCACCCACGGTTGCCCCCACGGTAGGGCCAAACCCCAGCCCCACAGTGACGATCGCACCTGGCGCTGGGTTAACCACTACGCCGTCTCCTAGCCCGTCTATTAGCACCACTGTCGATCCCTCTGCGTCGGGTCGGGCGGGAGTTGTGCCCGTTGTGGTTCCCGATGCGTCTTCCGGTTCCGGTACGACCAGTTCCGATTCCGCAACTCTGACCACGCCTCAACCGACGGTGTCTAAGTTCTCGGATGTCCCGACAGATTTCTGGGCTACCCCGTTCATCAACGCTCTGGCCGAACGGGGCATCATTCGAGGGTTTGAGAATGATACCTATCAGCCGAACAAGCCCGTCACCCGCGCTGAGTTCGCAACGATGCTGCAAAAGGCGTTTGAAAACCAGCCCAAGGTTCGGCAGAGCCTAAACTTTAGAGATCTACCCCCTAACTACTGGGCCCGATCGTCGATCAATGAAACCTTCCAGACGGGCTTCCTGAACGGCTACCCTGATGCGGCGTTTCTGCCCAATCAGGAGATTCCTAAAGTTCAAGCCCTCACTGCCTTGGCCAACGGACTGAAGCTGACAAACGCCGACACGTCTGCCGAGGTGCTGAAGGCTTATCAGGATTCAGCGCAGATTCCTGCCTATGCGGTGGACAAGGTGGCGGCGGCGACGGAAGCGGGCTTGGTGGTGAACTATCCTGATCGAACCAAGCTTAACCCTAGCCAAGTAACTACCCGTGCAGATGCCGCAGCTCTGATCTATCAGGCGCTGGTGAGTGCAGGCAAGGCAGAAGCAATCCCCTCTGACTACGCTGTGCCCCGGTAGTTAAGCGCTACTGGTACAGCCATAGCCTCATAGGCTAGACGGGGTGCAGGGATGGAACCCCTGCTGGCTGTTGACAGCAATAGTTGAGCGCTACAGAGGCAGTAACCGCTCTAGATCCAGATTCGAGGCAACTTGGGCTAGCTTGTCCAAGTCGCCAGGGTCGGGCAGATGAGGCAGTAAACCCAGTACTGGCAAATGGGTCAGCGATCGGATCAGATCAGCCGGAGCCAGATCTGCAATCTCCTCTTGAGTGCAGGGCTGCACACAGTTCAGAACAATGCCCTTGAGGTGAACTCGACACTGCTGCGCTAGAGCAGCGTGGGCAACGGCCTGACCGATCGCCCCCAGCCTCACCGGAACCACGAGCACCGTTGGTAAACGCCAATCCCACGCCAGATCAGCGTTTGTCGTTTCGGCGGTGAGCGGAGAACCTAGCCCTCCAGCAGACTCCACCAGCACAAACTCCCGCGTCTGCTGCATTTGCTCAAACGCCTGCCATGCTTTTTCTAGCTCCACTCGCCGGCCCTCCTTCTGGGCGGCCAGAGGAGGAGCCAAGGGAGCGGCGAAGAAAAGCGGCGTAATTTCGCTTGGGTCGATCGCAAACAGGCGGCTCAAGAGTTCACGATCGCCCGTGCCCGATTGAACAGGCTTGAGAATTCCTAGAGGGCGATCGCCGCAGTATTTGCGCCAATAGGCAGCCAAGGCAGTGGTGAGAACCGTTTTGCCAGCGTTGGTGTCGGTTGCGGTAATGAAGAGAGCGTTCAAAGTGAGGTGGGGGAGAGGAGGCCCGATCGAGACATCGTAGCCAATGGATAAAGCGCAGCCAATGGACAGAGCTGAAAGCAGAAAAGTTCAGACTAGATTTGGGGAGAAGGCTCGGTAGCGGGCGGAGACGGGATCACAGGACTGGGGCTGGGGCTAGGACTAGGCGGAGACGGAATCACAGGGCTAGGGCTGGGCGGAGACGGAATCACAGGACTGGGGCTGGGCGGAGACGGAATCACAGGACTGGGGCTAGGCTGAGGAGCTTCTCCGAGGCTGATGTTCAACTCATAGTTAGCGCTCTCCACCCCATCGGGTAGATTGAGCCGCACCGAGTAGAAGCCGGCGCGGGGCAGCGTATCTTGCCAGATTGTAGAGGTTCGAGGCGTGTTTCCCACGGAGTTGCCATTTTGATCCAGCACCGACATCAGCACCGACTGGTCGCCGTTGCGGATAATTTGCAACGGCTGACCTCGCTTCAAAACCTGTCTTTGCTCACCAGACAGTACATAAACGATCGTCTGATTTGCTCTAAGCGTGCCCGCTTTGGTTAAGCCAGCGCCCAGGGGAACCTCCAGCAGGACGCTGCTGGTTTCTGGCTTTGGTTTAGGGGTGGGGGTAGGAGTGGCTGAGACCGTTGGTTTGGGCGTGGGGGTAGGAGAGGGCGAAACGACGATCGTTTGGGTTGGTAGAGGTTCTGGTTGGCGGTTCAGCACGGCCCGGACAATCGCCCAAGACCCCACTCCTGTTAGCACCACCAAGGATGTGCCAATCAGCGCCACGGCCCAAGGATCGTCCCACAGAGAGCGCTGGGGCGGTGGCACAACGGGGTCGGCGACGCGGCGCACTGAACTCTCCTCTGGACGGCGACCCACGGCGATCGTCGGTAGATTAGACGGCGGTGCAGTAACCACAGGAGCGGATGGCGGAGCTTGCGGCGCTGGCGCTGGTGCAGCGCCAGTCTGGAGCGCCTGCAACACCTCAACGGCTGCTGGGTAGCGATCGCCTGGTCGGTAGCTCAACATTCGGTTCAGCGCTTGGGCGAAGCTAGGATCAACCGTAGCCCAGCGCTGCCAGTACCATGTCAGCGTATTGTCATCAAACAAGTCCTGGGGTTCTTTGCCCGTCAGCAGCACTACGGCAGTCACCGCTAGGGAATAGAGATCGCTGCTAGGGTAGGCCCGCCCCGTCTGCATTTGTTCGCTGGGGGAGTAACCGAGTTTGCCTACGGTGGTTCCCTGGGGTGCAGTACTGATTTGGGGGGCTGTGCCCGTGTGAATCCGAGTGGCCAGTTCCTTCACTACACCGAAGTCAATCAGCACTGGCAAGCGATCTTTTTCTCGCAGGATGATGTTGTCGGGGGAAATGTCGCGGTGGATGATGTTGCTACCGTGAATGTAGGTCAGCACGGGGAGCAGTTGCTCCAGCAGTTGCTTTACCTCTGGCTCAGCAAAGCTGTGGCCCTGGGCTTTGCGGCGATCGAGTAAGGTGCGGTAGGTTTGTCCCTCCACATACTCTTGCACCAGAAAGAAGCGCTGATCCTGTTTGAAGTTTTCCCAGAAGCGGGGAATCTGGGGGTGCTGGATCTGGTAAAGCGTCTCCGCTTCGCGCTGAAATAGCTCCTCGGATTTCTCTAGTGCATAGCCCCCACCTTGCGGCGGCAGCAGTTCCTTCAGCACACACAGTTCGTTGAACCGTCCCTGGTTTTCGGCCAGGTAAGTTCGGCCAAAGCCCCCCTGCCCCAAAATGCTGAGTAGACGATAGCGGTTTTGTAGAACTGTGCCGTTGGGCAGGGGTGGGCGCATGGCGAATACTAGAGAGTAAGCGAGAAAGTGATTTGATGCTGGCGAACTGGTTTAGACGGACTAGTCTAGACGAACTGGTCTAGCAGAACTAATTCTGACAAAGGTTGCGACGATCGACCAGGTTTTAGTTAGCTTCACTGGACTAGCTGCACAGGTCTAGCGGGGCTGGCTCAGTTTGGCTTTCACCAACTCCTGAACTTGCTTCCCATCGGCTTTGCCTTTGAGTTGCTGCATGGCCGCGCCCATCACTTTACCTAGATCCTTAGTAGAAGTGGCCCCAACTTGGGCAATGATCGCCTCGATCGCTTGACCCACTTCCGCTTCAGAAAGTTGCCGAGGTAGATACTCCTCCAAAATGAGCAATTCCTGAGTTTCCTGATCCACTAGATCGGTGCGTCCCGCCTGCTGATATTGAGCGATCGAGTCCCGGCGCTGCTTGGCCAGCTGCACCAGCAATTCAATTTCTTGTTCCTCCGTCAGGCTGTCCTGCCCGGAGGGTCGCACGCTCACTTCTTTGTCCAGCAACGCTTTCTTGACGCTCCGCACAGTTTCCAGGCGAATTTTATCCTTTGCTTTCATGGCGGCTTTGATGTCTTCGCCAATGCGGTCTTTCAAGCTCATGGAACAAACTCCCAACACGACTGCTTCTCTTTTACTGGTTCTATTTTCTATTGTGAGGTCTATTGTGAGGGATTTCTGTAGGGGTTAGTTTGGCGAGAACTGACGCAAATGTTTTTCAAGAGTCTCACTCCAATCAGATAATGCAATGGAAAGTAGCCTGTGACTACGGCTGCTTTTCATTGCTCCTAACTCCCCTAACTGCGTGAAGTTCAATCCAGGCTGGCACGGCCGCCTACAGCTTGCCTACGCCAACCACCACAACGCGACTCAGATCATCTCTAGCGCGGCCCAGGCTCCCCTGCGGGTTCAGCGTCCTTTCTATCCTGAAGGGCAGCAGGTTTGCCATAGTGTGATTCTGCATACGGCAGGGGGAATGGTCGGGAGCGATCGCCTCTCGATCGTCCTGCAACTGCAATCTCAGGCCCAAGCACTCCTCACCACGGCCGCAGCCGCAAAAATCTATCGCACGAATGGACAGGAAGCCCAGCAGACCGTTCAAGTGGAAGTGGCGGAAAATGCCTGCCTGGAATGGCTGCCCCAAGAGACGATCGTCTTCGATCGGGCCCTCTACCGTCAGACAATGCGGATTAATCTGGCGGCGGGAGCGACTTGGCTCGGCTGGGAAATTACCCGATTTGGGCGCAGCGCCAGGGGTGAGAAGTTCACCCAGGGCAACTGGCGATCGCACACGGAGGTTTGGCAAACGGGTGTGCCAGTGTGGATCGATCGGCAGTGGATGCCCGGAAGTGAAGAAATCTTCCACAGTCCCCACGGTCTAGCCGGACATCCTGTGGTTGGAAGCTTTGCCTTTGTGGGGCGAACAGTGGAGCCGGAACTGGTGGAGCAAGCGCGGCAACTGTGGCAGGGTGCAGGAGAAGCGGGAGCAACGCGGTTGCGATCGGGCTTGCTCTGTCGCTACCGCGGCGCGTCTACCCAAGAAGTACGACAGTGGTTTCTGCAAGTCTGGCAGCTTGTCCGCCAGAGGTATCTGCACCGTGACATCTGCCTTCCGCGTGTCTGGCAGCTTTAGCAGAACTGCTATGGACTATGGCAGGGGCTCGCTCTAGTTCAGCCGGAGCTGTCGGATCACCCTGGAAGCGGGCTAAAGGCGGCAGTACTTGCGATCGCGATCTGATCCCGGCTCCTGCCAGGAGTAGGCGAAGTGACTGACGGATTGCAGGTTGGGGGCGAGGCGATAGACTGCCTGCATCTGAGTCTCTAGCGGCGGGCGATTATCGGTGGATTGCTGCCAAATTCCCGCCAGCACGGGCTTAACTCTCGTACCGCTTGGAGCCGTCTTCAGCACTTTTTGCAGCTGCGCCACAATGCAGTTCACATTGCCGCAAGTGGCATAGGCCATGGGATGCCAGTCCACAGTTTTGGGAAAGTTTTGCCAAAACTGCAAGCGCGAATCGTAGCCTAGCTGCCCTACTTGATTGTTGCCATCGGGAAAAAACACTACCCCAGTCGGCACACCTGAACTCTTTGCAGCTGCAACCCCAGCGTTGAGGAAATCCACAACTCCCTGAGTTGCGTGGGCTACTGCCAGTTGCCAAAGAGCAGTGGTTAAAGCTTCAGCCCGCTTGTCTGGGGATAGGGAGGAGGTGTTGCTGCGAGGATCGCGCCCTTGCCATAGGGGTTCGCCTTCTTTGGGAAACTGGGCAGTGGTAGCTTTCACGTCGTTTGCTGTGACATAGCCTTGCTGCAAATAGCGCTGAATCAGAGCTAAGCCACGTTGATTCAGCGCCCGTTGCAGCAAAACCTGGCGCGAAGAGTCACCATAGACCCAGAGATCCTGCACTCTGCCCGCCACTGATTCTCCACCTCTACCCAGGGGGTAGCGCACGTAGTCGAACAAGATACCATCCGGCTTGCGCTGGGCGATCGCTCGTACTAGATTCGCGTAGTCCTGTCGGGCGCGGATGCTGTAGGGATCGACAAATGCGCCATCGGGAGAAAGTTCTCCGCTAGCACCACCAGATTGGGCCGCAGATAGGCTAGTTTTGCCCAGTCCGTTCCGCGCCAGCGTTTCCTGGCGATCGCCCCGCCGAAAATAATCTGCCCCAAAATTCAGCGTGAACATCCAGGCGTAGACCTTCAAGCCGCGATCGTGTCCCCGTTGAATCACCCGCGCCAGCAAATCTATGTCACTGCCTCCCTCCGGCATCATGCTGGCCCAGGGTGTAGGGTTGCTGTTGCCTGGTAGTAACACCTTGCTGCTAGCGAAACTCTCCACATAAACCGCGTTGTAGCCCCGCTCCACGATTCGATCCAGCACTGTCTCTAGAACTCCCTCTCGTCCATCGCAGGGATATAGCCGAATCCATGTTGCTTCAGTTTGGGGCCAGGCCTTCTGACGGCAGGTGCGGAGTTGTTCGCGGTGCTGCCCCACCAGTGCGTCATAGCGTTTCTTCGCCTCTGCGTTGCCATTAAAGGCTGCTTGTCGTAGAGCTTCTTTCTGAGCGATCGCCCCAGGTGACTGCTGGCAGTAGGGAAGAGTTTGCGCCTGGGCGGACTGCGCTAAATTAAGCATCAGCGCGAGACTGAGCCAGCCCCAGCGACTTCTCCAGGCAAATCGAAATAAGTTCATCGACGACGGAACTCCATAGAGCAAAACCTCTGCGATTATGAACGCGATCGCGTCATTTGTAACCCCAGTTCTCTTTTGGTCGCCAGGACTTTTCAAGCAATCCTACGGATCTCAAAAGGAAGAAATCTCCTAATTCCGGCTGATTGCGTTGCTCAAGAAATGGGGCAAGATAAAAATTGAGGGCAAAGCGCCACTCCACAGAAATAGTAAAGAAAGAGAAAGCAGAGATGTCTGTAGAAAGCGCCAATCGCTTCCTGGAAGCAGTAGCTCACGATGAAGCCTTGCGGGAGCAATTTCAGAGCATTCAGGGGCCAGATGAGTTTCTGAGGGTGATTCAGCAGTTAGGCTACAGCTTCACAACGGATGAACTGCTGGAGATCGCCCATGAGCAGAGCCAGGGGATCAGCACCCGACGCAACACTGGCGTGTGGAAATGGCTTCGTAACATTCACTGGGTTTAGAGCTTGTTGCTTACTCTTATCCCGATCATCCCGCTCTTTTGTCGGATGTAGCTTGAGAGAGTTGGTACAATGCACTAATAGCACTCATTGGTTTACCACACTTCGCAACAAATATGGGCGACTCAAAACGACGCAAAGAAACTTTGGGAGAAAAATACGGTCAGGAAGTGCCAGTTGTATCCTGGCTGCCTCTGACTAAGACTCAAGCCGATCAGTTTGTAAAGTGGTCAACCCGGGGTGCCTGGGCAGGCATTGTCCTTCTGGTTGCTTACTGGGTGACTATCCGGTTTGTTGGTCCAACCTTTGGATGGTGGCAAGTCAACTGAAGTCCGCAGAGCTTTTCAGGTTTTGGCGGACTCTTGCACGATCGCCATGTATAGTCTTTTAATGATTGCTTTAGAAAAATATACTCACTGGCTTGAGTCGAGGTTAGGAGCCAGCTTCTCTCTATCTTAATGAAGATAAACAATAGTATTTGTACTGATATTGTCTCTCTAATGCAGCTTCCTAACGTAGGCTGTCACTAATTTTAGATTTTCCACTAGGAAAACCTCCTTAACCTTAAAAACTTTTTAACGTGTCAATCCCAACGTAGTGGTGAATGGAGGACAGCTATGTTCTTAAGACTCTCTGAACAGCACCGACAGTTCGTTCAAGATCTGGTAATGAGCTTGCAAGCGATGGCAGTGGTGCTGGAACGGCAGGGCTACCTTGCTTCTTGTTACACTTGCGGCGGTCAAATGAACAGTGCCTCTTTCATGGTGAGCTTGGGAGACGACCACCTGATTCGGTTCCTGGTATCTGACTACGGTATCACTTGGACTGAAATGCGAGACGATCGCGAACTCATGAAGCTGGAAGGAGCAGAGGCCATCAGCCAGCTCCAAGAGCTTGCCCAGCTAGTTAAGCAGCAGATCAAGCCCAGCCAGTCGCGGGCTGCTGTCGCTGCTGAAGGAACTCGCTAACCCGCTCACGATCGCGTTTCAACGCCAATAGGCTTTTCCCAGCGCGGGGTGCGGCTGTGAAGGAACTTGCTAACCTCTCACGGTCGCGTTTCAACTGCCTCCTCCGCGTCGTCCATTTCAGGGATACCGTCGGCAAGACGATTGTTTCCCTCAACGTGGCGCTCGTACCATTTCATGAGGGGAGTGGAGCTAACTCCGTGGAGAATAACTGAAATGACCACGGTGTTAAAAACGATCCAGGCAATCAATTCTCCATTTTCGCCCTTTAAGCCATGGGCAAAGGCGTAGGTCAAGTAGTAGAGCGAACCTACGCCTCGGATACCGAACCAGCCAAATAGCCAGCGCGTTCCAGGATGCACGGGCAGGTTGATCGTACTAAGCCAAGCTCCGATCGGGCGAATCACGAAGATCAATGACACCGCAATCAGCAGTGTTGGCAGCGCAAACCGCACCATTGGCTCAATCCGCAGCAGCGATCCAAGCAGCAAGATCGTCCCAACTTCTGCCAGCTTTTCCAAACGTTCGGTAAAGCGCAGTTGAGATACTGCTCTTTCCTGATCGTGGGGACGTTGCTTCATAACGATCCCCGCGACAAACACCGCCAGGAATCCGTAGCCGCTGACCAATTCAGTGAGGGAGTAGGCGATCAAGATCGTGCAAAGAGCCACAAAATCTTCCATCACCTCGTCCACCTCGCCATCCCGCCGAGCCTTCCGCTCTAACCACTTCACGGCGCGAGCTACGAGAACTCCCATGACCAGTCCAGCAGCGATCGCCCACAGCAAATCCACTGCTACCCATTTCATGAACCAGTCTTGCCAGTTGTCATTCTCTATCCAGTGCAGCCCAAAGTAGACAAACGGGAAAGCCAGAGCATCGTTTAAGCCACCCTCAGAGGTCAAGCCAAAGCGCAGTTCATCGCGATCGTTGGGGTCATACAACTGCACCTCGGAAGCCAGCACTGGATCGGTAGGAGCTAAAATCGCCCCCAGTAGAATTGCTAGGCCCCATTCGAGTTGCAGAAGCCAATGGGCGATCGCTGCCACTGCAAAAATTGAGATGGGCATTAGTAGGCCAATCAATCGCACGGTGGAACCCCACACCCAGAAATTCACCCGCCGATTCATCTTCAAGCCGCAACCGAACAATGAAATCAGTACGACCATCTCTGTCACTCGCTCCAGAAACTTCGCGTCGGGGCGTAGCTGAATCAGATTCACGCCGTAGGGACTCAGCAGAATTCCAACCACCAAATAGATGAGAGCATAGGAAAGGGGCAGACGCGAGATCCAGCCTGAACCTAAAGTGACAAGCAATAGTAGGATGCCGACTGTTAGCAACCCAAGAATATAAATATCCACAATCTCACGCCCAGACTTACCCCCCAACTGTAGGGGACATCAAGACCGTTCTACTTCTTCTTTTGGTAGATCTTGAGCGTTGCAGAGGCGTGAAACTTAAAGACACTAATCTGATAGCTCGGATGATAGCCCGAAAGTGTGGAGAACTTGCCAACTCTCCACATCCTCGCGGTTTTGCACAGTATCGGAAGTTGAGATTGCCCAAACTTGATCGAACCAGATCTCTGTTAAGGGCAACTCAATTTTAGCCGCCAGCTTTTGTTGCTCAGACTCCTCCAAAGTTTTATAAATCAAGCTTAGGTGAGGATCAAGCTGATAATTAGAGGGGACGATCGCGCCTTGTTTCAGGGTATTAGCAATTTGACTAAGCGTAAAACTTGGGTGAAGCTGAATGAACAGCGTCTTAGTAAACTGGTCTGTGTAAAGCAGGCGATCGACCTGTAGCTGGAAGCTTTTAACCGTTTGACTTGCTTGCTGAAGCAACGCTGCTAGAGTGTCAGTTGAAAAGTCTCCATAGCAGAGCGTCACGTGGGGAGTGAAGCGGGGAGCGCTGTATTGGCTGGCTAGTTGATTGATAAGGTTTTGCAGGAGCGATCGATGTTCAGCAGCAGGAATTAGCCAGAACGAGATTTTTTCACTCACAAATCTTCTCCAAAGCTGTTTCTTCTAAAGTAGTGTAGACAGCGTGATGAAATTTAAGAAGATATACAAGTAGACAGACAAGATGACTTCTCCTTCTTAGATGCCGCAGGCTTTACGCGCCTATTCAAGCTAAGTCCACCGACGCGGCCTAGAGATCATCGGGGTTTCAGCAACCCGCGTCGGCGGGTTTTGCTTTTCTAGCTGCGGTTTTAACCGCCAAGATCAAAAGATGTGTCAGTCAATCAGGGCTAGACCTCTGACACCTTTAAACCGTCATGAATTTGACCATCATGAATCTAACGGGTCAAAGTTTGTGGCTTAACTAAGAGCGCTTTAGCTGATTTAGACTCGGCTACGAAACCTACTTCGGGCTAGGTTGTATTGACATTCTGGGTTGAAGTCTCAGTAGGAGGCGCTACTCTCTACTGAGACTTAGAAATCTCAAACTCCCCTATCGTCTTCATCTCGGCTTAAAAGTCAACCGGGACTAGAACGGAATATCATCAAGCTCTGGCTCTGGAACAGCTTCATCTCGGCTTAAAAGTCAACCGGGACTAGAACGGAATATCATCAAGCTCTGGCTCTGGAACAGCGACGGGCGCAGGCGGAGCAGTTCTGGCAGGTGCAGATTTTGCAGCCGGAGCCGAGACAGCCCTTGTAGCCGAGGCTGAAGCAGGTTTTGCAGGCGGGGCTGACGGGGCAGATGCGGAATCGCTGCTGGTGGTGGGAGTGCTGATGGGCGAAGCTTCCAGAGGAGTATCTGTGCCCAGCCGATGGATGCGCTGCACAGTCAGTTCTGCTCGCTTTTCCTTGAAGCCTTCGGGTCGCTCGATCGTGTTCATGCCCAGCCGGCCTTCAATCACTACGCGATCGCCGGGCTGATAGCCTTCTTGAATTTCTTGAGCTAGGTTTCCCCAACCAGTTACCTTCAGAGTTGAGACGGGATCTTCTGGCCGCAAACCCGGAAACTGCACGACCATTTCCGCGATCGGAGTTTGGGTGTCGGAGGTGTAGCGGAGTTCTGGCGCTTGAATGATTTCCGCCATCAAAATGCAGCTATTCATAGGTCGTGTAGATTCGAGGTGGACTGGCTGGGTTTGTCGAAGCTTGCAAAACCGCCGATCTGGTAGTTTAGAGTAGCCAAAGCAGCCTAAGAAGTACTCAGGCTAGAGTGATTGTAGTGCAGAATTCCCTCAATCGTGGGGAATTGTTGCGCCCTTCTCATCCATCGTCATCCCCTTTAAACCCTTGACCAGGAGCAGCTGTGTTTTTTAGCGTGGTGATTCCAACCTATAACCGCAAACCCATTCTGGAGAAGTGCTTGAGGGCGCTAGAGCAGCAACTCAACTCAGAGTTATTTGATAACTATGAAGTGGTAGTCGTGGACGATGGCTCCACCGACGGCACGGTGGAATGGCTGAGTTCGACGGCTGAGTTTCCCCATGTGCGCTTGTTCCAGCAGGATCATCAGGGGCCGGCCGTGGCACGGAATTTGGGAGTGGAAAAAGCGATCGGAGACACGATCGTCTTCATCGATAGCGATCTGGTCGTCACAGAAGGATTTCTGCAAGCTCACGCTCAGGGACTGACTCAGCGCCAAACCGAACAGCCTGCGCCCATCTTCACCTACGGGCGCGTCATCAATACCTGCAACTTTGAGCAGCCCACGGCAGAACCTTACAAGCTGACGGATTTCTCTGCGGCCTACTTCGCGACAGGAAATGTGGCGATCGATCGCACTTGGCTGGAAAAAGCTGGCTTATTTGACACAGGCTTTCAGCTCTATGGCTGGGAAGATCTGGAATTGGGAGTGCGGCTAAAAAACTTGGGGCTGAAGCTGATCAAATGTCCTGATGCAGTTGGCTATCACTGGCACCCTGCCTTCTCATTAGCGCAGATTCCTCGCTTGATCGACCAGGAGATTCAGCGGGGACGGATGGGTGTCCTGTTCTATCAAAAACACCCGACTTGGAACGTGCGAATGATGATCCAGATGACTTGGATTCATCGACTCTTGTGGGGTGGCTTGACGTTGGGCGGCTTGCTGAATGAGAGGACGCTGACTCCTCTGCTGCAATGGCTGATCGATCGCGGCCAGCCCCAGCTTGCCCTAGAAGTAGCCCGGATTTTCCTCAACTGGTACAACGTCAAGGGTGTGTATGCTGCCCACGCTGGGCTTCAGTCCCAACCCCCTGCCTGAGCTTTGTTGTCTCCAAAATCTTCAGATTCAGCTAACTAACTAGAGAGGCTAGCTGGCGGGACTGTCATGCTCAGGCAACGCGGCTGGAGCAGGGGATTTCTCATGGGGAATTGTAAACTTTCTTTACAATATGTAAACAATTGTGTAACTTACTTTGGTAGGGGCATAAAGTCCGTCTAGGAATGTTCGGCTTGAACTTCTGATCATTTGAGAGTTTAGAGAGGTAAGTTTTCCCATGGCAATCACGATCGACTCCGCCCGTAGCATTTTCCCCAACACTCTATCGGCTGATGCAGTGCCAGCCCTGACGGCTCGGTTCAACCAACTCAGCGCCGAAGACCAACTAGCGTGGACTTGGTTCGCTTTCCTGGAGATGGGCAAAACTATCACCGTCGCGGCTCCAGGTGCAGCTAGCATGCAGTTCGCTCAGGCAACGCTGAATCAGATCAAGCAGATGACCTTTGAGGAGCAAACTCAAGTCATGTGTGACCTGGCAAACCATGCCGACACGCCAATCTGTCGCACCTATGCCACCTGGTCGCCCAATATCAAGCTAGGGTTCTGGGATCAGCTTGGAAAGTGGATGGAGGAGCGCATCGTTGCTCCAATTCCTGCTGGCTACCAGCTCTCGGCCAACGCCAACGCTGTGCTGGAAACTCTCAAAGAACTGGATCAAGGGCAGCAGATCACCGTCCTGCGGAATTCGGTTGTCAATATGGGCTTTGACGCCAACAAGTTGGATGGCTACACCCGCGTTGCGGAGCCTGTGGTTGCGCCTAAAGAAGCATCTCAGCGGACTCAAGTTGCCATTGAAGGACTCAACAATCCAACCGTGTTGAGCTACATGAACAACTTGAACGCTAACGACTTTGATGAACTGATCAAGCTGTTCGCGGCTGACGGTGCTTTGCAGCCTCCTTTCCAGCGCCCGATCGTCGGCAAAGAAGCGGTGCTGCGGTTCTTCCGAGAAGAGTGCCAAAACCTTCAGCTCCTGCCTGAGCGTGGTGTAGCAGAACCCGCAGATGATGGCTACACCCAGGTCAAAGTCACGGGCAAAGTCCAAACGCCCTGGTTTGGCGCAGCCGTAGGCATGAACATGGCCTGGCGTTTTCTGCTCAACCCGGAAGGCAAGATTTTCTTTGTGGCGATCGATCTGCTGGCTTCTCCCAAGGAACTGCTTAACCTGGTTCGCTAAGCAACCGAGTTGCCGTTGATTCG
>DATNQR010000628.1:0-6201 GCA_036703905.1 Thermosynechococcaceae cyanobacterium | reverse complement strand
CCAATAGGTGCCACTGGTTTTCTCTCGGAAGCCTTCATCAATGACTTGAATGTTGCGATCGGTCAGAAAGTCGATCAACGCTTGCCGCAGTAAATCAGGGGGCAAAACAATTTGCAGCAGCCAATCAGCCAGCTTAGTTGCCTGGTCTTCAGTAAACTGGAACTCCAGCAGAACGCGATCAAAAATCTGGTCGAGCTGAGTTTCCAAAAAGTCATCGCGTCTCGCCAACACCCTCAGCCAGCGTGGTAGAGACTCACCCAGCAAATCCCGCAGAATGTTAGCCAGAACCTTTGCCGTTTTCTGCTCTTTATCCGCTTGGATCTGATCCAACCCCAGCTTCAAGAGCCAAAGAATTCCTGCCTGCACTCGATCGACTTGGAGCAGCCTGCGGGCCAAATTTTGCAGTTCTTCAGGAGTTAGTAGCGATCCCATGATCGTGTCAGAAACTCGCTTGGCTAGGCGCTCCTGGTTACGGGGAATTAGTCCAGGGGTAAACGGAATCTGCCGTGTGCCAATGTAACGGGCGCGGTAGGGACGAAACAGCATTTTGATGGCAATGTCATTGGTGAAGTAGCCAATCACACCGCCAACTACTGGAGGAGCCGCAAAAAGCCAGAGCGTTGAGAGATCCAAGATAGGAGTTCTAAGTTTTGAGATTCAAGTTCTGAGCTAGGAAAGAAGAACTGAGGTGCTTGAGACAAATGAGGTGAAATATAGCCATTTCCAAGCTGCCGAGGTATGAAAAATAGGGCGTAGGAGTGGAACCCCTGGCTGGGGCGCAGCCCCCACACCCCCGTACCTCACTACCTTTAGAAACGCTATAGATACAGCAATAAAGCTGTCATCGAACTCAACTTTCAACCCTCACAACTCATTTCATTCCTTGCCAACAACTAATACTCCCATCGTACCGCCCGCGATGGGGTAGTGAATGGCGGTAGAGAAACCCGCTTGCCGCGCTAACCGTATTTGCTCGGTGCGGGTGGGAAAGCGATCGAGGCTAGGGGCAATGTAGGCATATTCCTCCGTCATGTCAAAGCGACGGGCTGTGGGCACAACGATCGCGCTCAAATACCATTGCTGAAACTGCTGCACCAGGGGATTGGTGGGATGGTTGAAATCTAGAATTCCTGCTTTAGCTCCGGGTTTGAGAACTCGGTGCAGTTCCTGGAGGCTGCGGGGAATGTCGGTGACGTTGCGGAGTCCATAGCCCATTGTGGCTGCATCGAAGTGGTCACTGGGAAACGGCAGGCCCAAGGCATCGCCCTCTAGCCAAGTGATCGGCAACGGGGGAACGCGATCGCAAATCCGTTGGGCTGCCACTGCCAACTGAGCCGTCGAAAAATCTACCCCAAACACCTGTCCCTTCGCGCCGACTTTTTGCGCCAGAAGCTGGGTCAGATCGCCGCTGCCACAGCACACATCCAGGCAAGTATCGCCCGCCTGAGCGCCGCTCCACTTCACCGCCATCAGCTTCCATACCCAATGTTGGCCAAAGCTGAGGGACTGATTCAGTTGGTCATAAATTGGCGCAATGCGATCGAACAGATCGCGAACCTGATTAGAAATCATGCTTCAGAGGGTGAGGCACAAGAGAGTATTTCGTGAGTTTAGCAGGTGACTGAATCCAGCAACGACTAGGAGTAACGCCCGGAAGACAAACGGTAGCTGTAGATCCAATCTGATCGACCCGGAGCATCAAAAAGCCAGTGATTAAGAAGGTCAGCAAATTTGACTGGAATTTGAATTTGGTTCCAGGCAACTTCAGCATTCTCAGAAAGCTGCTCGTATAGCTTCGGCTCGGACAATAGAAGCTGCACTTTTTCAGCTAGGGCTGCCGAATTGGCTGCTGGAAATACAAGAGCGCTGGTTCGATCTATGAGCTTACCTTTAAACATCGGATGGTCTGAGGCAACGATCGGAGTTCTAGAGCAAAGCGCTTCATAGATGGTCATAGGTAAACCTTCGAGATACTCAGCCCGACTAGGGATCACCACTGCATCCGCTTCTCGCATCAAATGAACTACCTTTGGGTTAGGAACAAGTCCTAAGAACTCGACAGCAGAGCTAATGTTGAGTCGAGCAGCCATAGCTTTGAATTGCTCAGTCTCGCCAGCCCCAGCAATTCTTAGCCTGACTGGAAAGTTCTTAGCACGTAGCGCTGCGATCGCAGACAGCACATCCCCAACCCCCTTAGACTCTGTAATTGCGCCCACATAAAGTAGGCTCCACGGCATTTGACTAGAGGGGGAAGCTTTAGCAGAAAATAGGCTGGGAGTGATGACAGCAGGCCAATCCCAAGGGACAATTTTGTCGGGGTTGACTCCGATTGCTTTTAGAGAACGTGCAGAGTTGATGTTGTGATTGGCGACCCACTCAATCTGCGGATGGTTCAACAGCCGAGCCAACTGAAAGCTGCGAAATTTGTTACGAAATCCCTCTGTCGAGAAGGAGTCTGCAAACAGAGCCAGAGTCTTGACTTTGTTCCGAACCGCCCACTTTAGCAGCGATCTGTTAGGAGTGCAAACTACAAGATGGGTTGGGTTTTGCTGCTCCACCAAGCTCAGTAATCTGAGATCAGAGTCTTCATTGGTGAACCCTGCACCGATTCCGTAGACACCATTCTTCAACCGTTCACTATAGGGTTCAGCAGTTCTGCAAACCAAAACTGCGACCTCCTCAATTTTCTTGCCTAACTCTGCCACACTTTCAACAGAGTACTTCTGGGCATAATAATTCTCATCACCATCTTGACTGAAGCGCTCAACTGCTTCACGGTAGTCTCCCGCATATTGAACGACGAGTAATCTCATTTCACCAGTCCGTAAAGCTTCTAGTCATCAGTCTACTTGGTCTTTCAACCTGTTACTGCAAAACCCAGGAGAAGAGTTCTTGAGGCAGTAGAGTCGTGAACGTTCTCATAAACGTTCTCATAACTGTAGACAGACAGCTTAGGACATTTGGTTTGAAGAGGGTGCAGCGATTATCTTAAAAGTCAAGCTGAGGAACTCGTAACAGGAGGATTCCAGGGGTGAGTGTCCCGAATCATCGCATTGAGCATTCGGAGCAACTTGTGCATACAGGCGACCAATGCCACCTTTTTTGCCTTGCCCTGTTCCAGCAAACAAGTATCGAACGCCTTGATCACTGGATTGTGTCGCACTGCCACCCGCGCCCCCATGTGCAACACCGCTCGCACCTTGGCGCGGCTGCCCCAAATCGTCCGCCTACCTCGCTGCTTGCCACTCTCGTGATTGAAGGGAGCGACCCCGACCAGAGCGCTGAGGCGTTTGTCATTAACCTGTCCCAGTTCTGGTAACTCGGCCACCAGCGTCGTGGCAATCACCCTGCCAATGCCAGGGACACTCTTGAGCCAGGCAATCTCTGTCTGCCATACTGCCTGAGATTGAGTCAGGGGAATCGGTCTGTCACTTCTTTAAAGTACAAGGGGTGGAACCTCTGGCTGGGGGCGTTCCCCCACACCAAACCCAATGTCCTAAGCTGTCTGTCTACAGCTGTACTCCGCGATCGTGAACTTTCAGGCAGGGGCGATCGCTGATTTGCCCTGCCTAGCGGCGGCGAACCTTACTCACCATCTTTCGAGAAAGGCGGAGCTTCAGGTCTTCCTCTTCGGCCCAATCTTGCAGCAGCCGCAGAAAAATCTGGCGATCCTCAGTCTTCAGCACGGCGGTTTGGTCGGCGGTTTCGATCGCATAGGGATAACCGCTGCCGATAATCACTTCACAGCGCACCCAATCGATCACCTGCTCGTGCAAGCCTGCTTCATAGATCCATACCGGCAGTTCTAGCCGCACCGGAAAGCCTTCGTGGGCCTTTAGATAGGAAAAAGCCACTCGATCGCCCAGCGTCCCTGGATAGTGGTTTAAAATCCCCGGCCGACGGCAGCGAAACAGCGGAGTGCGATCGCCCCACTGCATCGATCGGCTCAACAACGGTGCATCGTGGAGCGAGGTGGCTTCGGGCAGGCTGTAGAGGCGTTGCAGCATCCCAGTCAGGTCGCGGGCGTAGGTCGTGTCGATGTAGGCGACGAGGGGAACGCGAGTTTTTTCGCTGGCTTTCAAGAGTTCGGCAATGCAGTGGACGTAGAAGCGGCGGGTCGCGTCGTCGAAGGCTTCAGCGAAAGTGACCACCAGAGAACCATCAAAAAAAGCTAGGCAGTTAGAGTCTCCTGCCCGATCGTCCATGTACTGCATCAAACGCTGGGTTTCCATCTCAAACCGCCGCATATTCACCCGTCGATCGACGGGATCACCACTATTGCTAACGCGCAACTCAGCGGGGGTCATCACATCCAGCATCACATCCTTCTCGTACTGCCCGTTGGGTAAGTGCAGATTCTCATACCAGCCGATTTGCACTAGGGCCACGGGCAGAGAAATGTCCTTGCTGGGGTAAATTTGAGAACCATCCACGGCAAAAGTAGCAACCCCAGTAAGCCGATCGCGCACCCATTCCAGACTCTCTTCTCGACTCTGCCAGGACAGCTTGGCAGGAATCACCCAATCGGGATAGCTCAACGGTTCTAGTGGCTCCGCGCCACGATCGTTCATCGCAAAGCGGCTCAACTGCTCCAGCAAATCCTCAGCAGTTTCTTGGGAAGCCTCTGCCAGGGCCGATCGATACTTCTGCAAGGCTTGGAGTGCAGTTTTGTCGAAGGCTGCAAAGTCATCTCGCTTGGCTCGCAGTTGGTTCAGAACTTGGAACGGCTTAAGGGTCATGGGAGCAATCGAATACGCGGCGTGTCAAATTCAAGGATCAAATTCAAGAACCAAATTCAAGTGTCAAATTTCTTAGGCAACTCACTGCGCCTGAGCGGTTCCAACTCTATAGTATTGAGACAAATTGAGCGGCGAGCCAGACTGATCGGTGGGATGATGGCGGCTCGATCGAGTCTGCGCGTCGGTAGGGCGATCGTCCCTACCGTGAATTAGCTCCAGTCTAGTCTGAGTCCGCTAAACTTGACCGAGATCGCCTTTACTTCCAGCCGATCGTCCGAGCAACAGGGTTTACAACATGAGCCAAGCCAAGCCGCAAATCTACTGCCCCAACCCCCACTGCACTGCACCTTTAAACGATTGGGGCGGTTCGGTCTGTGCGGCTTGTCAAGCGCCTCTGGTCTACCGCTATTTTTGGGCCGTAGGGCATCCAGTTGAGGGTACGGAAGTCGGAACTCAAGTGGCGGGTCGATATTACGTCACCGCTCCGCAAATCTGGCTGGACACTCAGCCCAGCCTGCCGCCGGAAGTACCAGAGGACTGGTCTGAGGAGGTGCTGCCCTATCTATTTCTCTATCCTCACCGACTGCACGTTCCAGAGGTGTTCGGCTTCTGCCGTCTAGATGAAGAATCGCTGGACTATCCGGTGTTTCTGCTGGAAAACGTGCCCCTGGATGCGAGTGGGAACTTGCTGCCGTCGATCGCTCAGGTCTGGGAGCAAGCCACGGCTCCGCGTCAGGTCTACTGGCTTTGGCAACTCCTTCAGCTTTGGCAACCCCTCGCAGCCCAGGGGGTAGCGGCAAGCTTGCTGGTGGCCACAAACCTGCGGGTGGAAGGATGGCGGGTGCGGCTCTGCCAGCTTTACCAAGATGCCGAGATTCTGCCGCCTGAAACAGAACTAGGTTTCACTGCTCTGGGAGAAGCCTGGGCAGAGTGGGTCAGCACGGCCAAGCCGGAGGTGGCTGGAGGATTGCAGGCGATCGCCCATCAGATCCAAACTGGAGCAATCGATCTGGCAGAGGCAACGATTCGGCTGAATCAAATACTACTGCAACAAACGGCTCAGTTACCCCTGCGCCTCAGCATTGCTGGCGGAACCGATACCGGCCCCCAGCGATCGCACAATGAAGACACCTGCTACCCCCTGACCTTGAACTCGACCGTCCCTGAGACAATCGTGCCTCGGTTAGCGATCGTCTGCGATGGCATCGGTGGCCACGAAGGCGGCGAAGTGGCTAGCCAACTGGCGGTGCAGTCCCTCAAAATGCAGGTTCAAGCCTTGTTCACTGAGATCAAGGAGCAGGATGAACTGGCTGCACCTGATTTAATCAGTGAACAGTTGACAGCGATCGTGCGTGTAGTCAACAACCTAATCGCCGCTCAGAACGATACTCAGAGACGGGCAGACCGCCGCCGCATGGGAACCACCCTGGTGATGGCAGTGCAATTGCCCCAGCGTGTGCAG
>DATNQR010000627.1:0-3689 GCA_036703905.1 Thermosynechococcaceae cyanobacterium | reverse complement strand
ACTTGGATTCCTACCAAGCCCGACTTGAGCGCTGGAGTGTCGCTGCTGGCTAGAGATCTCCAGGGAATGCTGCTAATCTACGACACCTCCGGCAAACTGCTCTCCACAGTGCGCGCCGGAATGTCTACTCAAGTCAACGGCGTAACTTTGGCAGTTAAGGAGGTGACGGGTAGTACAGGTCTGCAAATCAAAGCCGATCCCGGAATTCCTCTGGTCTATGCGGGGTTTGCGCTACTCATGGCGGGGGTGATGATGAGCTACATCTCCCACTCTCAGCTTTGGGTTTTGCAGCAGGACGGTAAGCTCTACTTCGGAGGCCGCACCAATCGGGCCCAACTCACCTTCGAGCGGGAATTTTTGGGGCTTCTAGATCAAGTGAGCAAAAGGGAAGAACCTCAAGCCGCAGGTCAGGAGTTGGCTAATCGATAGAGATCGAGGTCCCCGACTTCTCCGAGAAGCCAGGGACTTACAGCTACAGACTAGCGGTTTTGCCCGTTTCTGCTTGTGTGGGAATTGGCTGCACGTCGGTATAGCCGAAGGTGCTGGCGATCTCCCGCAGCAGGGAGATTTGCTCCTCAAATGGTAGCCCTTCGATTTGCTTTAGCCCATCCGTGATCCCTTCAGCAGGGGAATAATCGCTCGGCATACCAACGACTCGATCGCCCATTGCCTGGGCCCAGGCAAACCAGACTACAAGCTGATTGTTTTCCTTGAGCGCTCCATAGGCACGGGAATACTCAGTGTCTGCCCCGTTCACAATGTCGCGCATGATGTCCAGTTGCGCCGTGTGGTCAATGCTGTAGTAGTCGTTGAGCAGCAGGGGAGCCAGTTGCGGGTCAGTAGCGGCGGGGGCAGCAGGAGTCACCGAGTCGCCCATCTTCTTGTAGATGTAGTAAAGCAGAGCTAGCTTGTCGTCAGTTCCCAGCTTATTGAATCCCTCAAAAATCTTCAGAGTGTTCTCTGGTAAATAAGCTGAAGGGATAGCATTCTGATTAGCAGCTTGAGACATAGTTTAATTTCCTGTAGTAATTTCCTCTATAAAAAGTATCAAAATCTACAAAATCAGATCGCCTCGCTAAAGACGGAGCTTTGCTGCGTTGCAATTCTGCAATTGGTCTATCCTCAGGAAGAGGCGGCGGATCTATCTCAGGAGGTTTAGATCGGTGGGGATCGCTCTGCTACGGTAGCAACCATAACCGAAATATTTACAGGAGTTTTTATGTCTGAAGTTGCTGCTAGCCTGGATGGCCCAGAGAATCATGATGCAAAGTTAGCCAAAGAAGCGATCGCGGCTGGCGAAGAAAAAGCGAAACAAGTAGACGTTGCCGCCGACTACGAAGCTGCCCAAGAGTTCAGCGTCAGTGAAGTCGATCGCACTGGAGAGGGAGCGCAGCAAGCTGAAGAAGCGACCGCTACCCAGTTTGAGCTATCCCAGCCCGAAACAACTCCTTTTGTTGCTGAATCAACGGGCGACCCAAGCGAGTTTCTGTCTGCTGCCATTGACATTACTCCCAATTCAGCTGGAGCTGGGAATGTGAGTGATGACCTGGTGAAGAAAGCGCTGGAGATGGGTAAGCCAGGCGAATAAGCAGCTTCAGTTATCTCCAACTAAGATCTCTAATTAAGCAGAGGGGTAGGCGATCGTCTACCTCTTTTTGTTTTCCTTTTTCCGTCCTGGACAGGGATAGGCCACTTGCCTCACCTTGCTGCTCCCGTTCGGTTAGCAGTTCACTATTTCCAAAGCTCTTAAAAGCTCCACCTGTAGTAGGTCTCCTGTGCTAGTATCTGGGAAACTCTTGTTGCAACTGAATCACGATGGGCAAGGTTCTGGTGCTGAATGCTTCCTATGAACCGCTCAACATTACAAGCTGGCGCAGAGCGGTTGTTTTGTTGATTAAGGGCAAAGCAGAGCAGGTTGAACACAATGGCAAGTATGTTTATTCTGGCTTCCCGCTGCCAACCGTAATTCGGTTGCGATACTACGTTCGGGTTCCCTACAAAGAAATTCCCCTAACGCGCCGCAACCTGCTCCATAGAGACGGCAATTCTTGTCAGTATTGTGGTTACACGGGCGACGACTTGACCCTGGATCATGTGATTCCTCGATCGCGGGGCGGTGGTGACAGTTGGGAAAACATTGTTGCGGCTTGTGTCCGCTGCAATGTCAAGAAGGGCAGCCGCACGCCCAAAGAAGCAAATATGGTGCTTCAAGTTGTACCCAGTAAGCCTTACAGTGGGCTGCACTTTGAAGTAACGAAGTACCTAAAGAACGGCGTGAATCAGGAATGGCGAAAATACGTCATTGGCAGCTAGGCAGGCTCTACCTTGCGATGGATCACGATCGAAACTTATGACGTTTCGTGCTTTTTTTGCGAAGATCTAAAGAACTGATTCTATTCAACTGATTTTAACTGAGCGTCAACTTCTGTCGGGCTTGTCCTGCTGGTCAGTAGAAGCGTTGCTCGATTCTTTACCTCTGTTTTATGCAATCTGATTCGCTTGCCTCGCTCGAAGACCGGTTGACCGTGACCGAAGCTCATTCAACCGAAACCAGTTCCCTCTCTAGCGCCTCTGAGTTCGGGTCGCCTGTGCCTTCCCCTCAGCCATCTAGCTTTGTCCAACCCTTCGCCTATGACGTGCCGCGATCGCCAGAGCAAAGCCAGAAAGTTGACGCCCTGCGTCAGGTCTTGGAGCGCCATCGCGGCCAGCGTCAGGTGGTGCTGCTGCAAGATTTCCCTGACCCCGATGCCCTTTCCTCTGCCTGGACTTATAAATTAATCGCTCAGAGATACGACATTCACTGCGACCTCGTTTATGCCGGAACCCTGAGCCATCAAGAGAATATTGCCTTAGTCAAGCTGACCAGCCTACCCGTGCAGCGCTGGGCTTTGCCAACCTTAAAGGGCAAAGATTTATCGGTCTATCAAGGCTGCGTGTTGATTGATAACCAGGGAACCACCTGTCAGCTACTCGCGTCGATTCAGCAAGCCGGAATTCCAATCACGCTGATTATTGACCATCACAGTGTGCAGGGAGATATTAAGGCAGAGCTGGTGGATATTCGTCCCCACACTCGCGCTACCGCGACGATCCTGGTTCAGTACCTCCAGGCTGGCTTGCTGAAGCTGGATAACAACACTAGCGAACACGTCAAGTGCGCCACTTCCCTAATGCACGGACTGCGATCGGATACCAACCGCCTAATGCAGGCTCAGGAAGAGGACTTTTTGGCGGCGGCTTACTTGAGTCGTTTCTACGATGCTCAACTCCTCAACGCGGTGCTGCAATCGTCTCGATCGCGCCCGGTGATGGAGGTGACTGAGCGATCGCTGAAAAATCGCATTGTGCAAAACAACTTCTCGATCGCGGGCGTGGGGTATCTGCGGTATGACGATCGAGACGCGATTCCCCAGGCCGCCGATTTTCTTGTGACTGAGGAGAACGTTCACACTGCCGTCGTCTATGGCATTGTGCAGGACGAAGACGAGGACATCGAACTTGTGGTTGGCTCTCTGCGAACTAACAAACTCACCCTTGACCCCGACGAGTTCATCAAGGAAGCCTTTGGGCAGGATGCTCAGGGGCGCTTCTTCGGCGGCGGACGCTTGCAGGCAGGCGGCTTCGAGATTCCTCTGGGCTTTTTGTCTGGCTTCACCGAGAACCCTGAGTATGCCAAGCTGAAGTGGAAC
>DATNQR010000626.1:0-8840 GCA_036703905.1 Thermosynechococcaceae cyanobacterium | reverse complement strand
TGCAACAGGAGGGCGTTGCATCAGACCTGAAATTTGCTGGAGTTATCCCTAATCTGCACGATCGCACGGCACAAGGAAAGGAGATTTTACAGGCTGTGACAGAGCAGTTTAGCGGGGTCGCACCTGTTTTCCTGCCCGTTCCACGGGCTGTTGCTTTTGCCGATGCCTCTATGCAACACCTACCCTTGGGGCTATATGACCCCAAGCATCCTGCCCTTGCAGTTCTGACTGCTGTTACTCAAAGCCTGGAGTCTCTATAGTGCCACCACGTAAAACTGCACTCAAACCGCAGCTTCGCAATGTTGCAGCGCTTCTCAACCGCGAGGCACCTGCTGAGGCTGAACAAGTTGAGCAGTCGTCTCAATCTGCTTCACTTGATAAAATCCATTTGCCTACAAAGCAGCCTCGTCGCTTTTTCGATGCTGACAAGCTGGCTCAACTGATTGCATCGGTTAAGGAGCATGGCATTTTAGAGCCACTTCTCGTTCGTCCTCTCAAGGATGGGGAGTATGAACTGGTTGCAGGAGAGCGTCGGTTGCGGGCAGCTCGTGAAGTGGGTCTAGAAGCAGTTCCGATCGTGGTGCGCGAGTTGGACGATCGACAGGCAATCCAGATTGCCTTGATCGAGAACTTGCAGCGGGAAGACCTGAACCCGGTGGAAGAAACGGATGCGGTGTTGGATTTGCTGGCAATCACCTTGGAGGCAACAAGGGAGGATGTGACTTCGTTGTTTTATCAGGCGCATCGGGCAAAACATCGCGGTCAGGAATTGGGACAAAACGTTTTGTCCCAATTGGAAACTGTTCAAAATGTCATGGCAGGAGTGGGTCGGTTTAGCATTGACAGCTTTCGTTCTAGCCGCTTGCCGCTGCTAAATTTGCCGGAAGATGTGCTGAATGTTCTCCGCCAGGGGAAGTTGGAATATACGAAGGCGCAGGCGATCGCCCGTGTTAAAGATGAGGGGCAACGGGCTAAGTTGCTGAAGCAGGCAATTGCTAAGAACCTCTCGCTGAATGAGATCAAGGCAGCGATTAAGGAACTTACGCCAGAAGCAGAGCCGACGCTTGAGAAAGTGCTGGTTGAGCGGTTGGGTGAGATTGGCAAGCGGTTGCGGAAGAGTGAAGCCTGGGGCGATCGCAAGAAACGCGAGCGAATTACTAAACTGCTGGATGAATTGGATAAACTCACCGCACCGACTGAATAAACCCCAAGCAGCCATTACCTTGCTCCTGCAAAAACTTGGGTAGGCGTAAAGGCGAGCGTACCAAACTGGGACGATTGAATGACATCACCGCCTTGAAACGTGCCAGCTTCGGCATAGTGATCGCCTGCTAGTACCAGCACTAAGACCGTTTCTAATTGCGGATCGATAATCCAGTATTCAGGGATTTCCCGATCCTGATATTGCAGCCGTTTGGCGATGTAGTCACGGTCGCGCTGCAAATCGCCAGGGCTAACGACTTCAACGACGAGTAACGGTGGAGCCATACTAAGCCGCAGGGTGTTGCGCTGATCTAACTGCTGGACGTGTTCTGGTTGCAGGATGGTTAGATCGGGATAACGATTTTTAGGTTCGCCTCTTACCTCTAATTCCAGTCCATGCGGACGCACTCTGAGATGACCAACGATCGCGGCGAACTGTAATAACAGAAAGACGGCAATCGCAGTATTCTTTCCCGACTCTGGTGGCACCTCGATCAGTTCTCCGTTGAACAACTCGTACAAATTCTCTGTGCCATCGTCGTAGGACAGATACTCGTCAAAGCTGAGAAATCGCTGTTTGGCTTGAGTCATAGGCTGATAATCGTGGTGTCCTAGCCGATCATTCTGCCTTTATTGTACGCTGACCCTTCTTCCCCGGTTTCTTTGCCTTTCCCTGCGCCTGCTGCTCTCGCTCGGCACGGATACGCTCTAGCAAGACAGAGGCAGACTCATCGTTGGGGTCTTGCTCGACGAGTTCACCCCGAAAGGCTTTGGCGAGGATGGAGCGATCGAGGTGGTTTAGATAATCTTTAGTTTCCAAGTATTGCTGCTTGATGTGATCAGCGTTATTGAAGCAAGACGCAATCTGCTGCACAATCTCTTTCTGTTCCTCCAGTGGTGGAATAGCAATCACTATTTCTTTGAAAGCATTTTGAGATATATTCCGCATCGATAGCTGGTTGCCAGTTGCACGGCTTTCTATTTCCGTTCGACCATCCTTGGAGCGCAAATAGAAATTGATGTAATTCTTGTCAATCTCAAGAACATCCACCCGCCAAACTTTATCACTCAGCATGATCTTGTAGTGAATCTCATCAACTACAACTGATGCGCCCACAAGCTCTAAAGTATTTGCACGAGTAACTAGAAGATCGCCAGGTTGAATAAATAAATTCGGATCTACCTTCGATGGATCTGCTACCGTCTTCGTTTCTTTAGGGTTGAACTTTCCCCACGTAACGGCACTGATTTTGACAAGACCCACAGTATTGTCGGTCACCGGAACTTCAGGGCAGAGGAAGTTATTTCCAGGCTGAATCTTCTTGACGATAACCTTCAGCCTTGCCCAAGTCCAACTTGTAGGGATTAAACCGTCTGCTCTATCAATTTCACTTTGAACATCATTAAAATTCTGTCCTAGCTCGGTTGATATCCTCTCCAGCAACACCGAAGCGGGTTCAACATCTGGGTTTTGTTCGCGCCAGTCGGCGGTGAGGTCGCCCCGGAAGGCAGCCGCGAGGACGGATTGTCGGAACTTGTCGCACAACTCAGGAATGGCTGAAAGAGCCGATCGCGCGTTCTGGCTACGATCCCTCAGGGATTCGATCGCAGCAACAATCCGCTTTTGCTCATTGAGTGGTGGCAGAATTACAGGTGCAGCCTCTAGACGACTTTTATTGAGTATTGCTGCATTAACAGTCGCAGATGCATTCTCGATTATCCAAGAACGTAGAAAATATTGTGACCAATAGTAGAGAAACCTGGCAGAAATGCTTTGAGACGGTGCTAAAGCATTAAGTTGTTGGTTAATTACCGAAGGACGATCAAGTAAACCAATTTTGCCTACAGTTCCTATACAAACTGCCAAAGTACTGTCTTCAGGAATAATACGAGCCTGTGTTGCTCCTAATTCAGTTAAGGTTCTGTTGGGAGGCAAAATACTACCTGAGGGAGCAATCTGCGATGGAGTCACAAAAGGAATTTCACCATCCCAGAAATCTGTATTGCTAGTAGAGGGGGTTTTCCCAGTAATTACGGATGAAATGCTTTTAACATCTGTCCACGTCCAACCTTCCGGTAATTCCATCAATTCGTCACTCACGCTTCGATCTCCCAATCTTCAAGCGGCAAACCATTCACACGGTTAAATTCGGCTGTGTTGTGGGTAATCAGCGTCAAATTGTGGCTGAGGGCAATGGCAGCTATTTGCAAGTCATATGCGCCGATTGGTGTTCCTGCTGCTGCTAGACTCGCGCGAATTCGTCCAAAAATCAGTGCAGCTTCATCGTCAAAGGGCAAAGAGGTAAAACGATTCAGGAAACCCTGTTGTCTCTCCAGGGTACGGGTAGGATCATTGCTTCGCATTGCGCCATAAAAAAGTTCTGCTTTGACCACAGAACACACCGCCATTTCATCAGTTGGAGTCGAAAGCACGCGATCTCGTACTGCCTGAGATCGACCGTTCATATACATCGCACAAACGTTTGTATCCAGTAGGTAGCGCACAGCTAATCAAACGCTCCTTCAAGATCATCATCTAATGAGGCAGAAACGCCAAAGTCATCAACGACGATCGGATCATCGGCACAAATCCCATAAAAGTCGGCTAGCGATCGTTCAGCCGTGACTGATGGTTGCACAAGCTGATACGTGACGGTCACTTCCACCTCACTCCCGTGAATCTCTGTAGGAATCTCCAGATGCAAAATGCCATCTGACCCCACTCGTTGACGGACTTTAATACGTTGCATCGTTTCCTCCTTGCCTCCCACTCAACCGACATTCGAGTTCGCTCAATCAGATAGCAATGACTTTGGCTAAGCCGCGATCGCGAATCTCCTATTCTACGGTGGGCAGTCCTACCGAAGCGCTCACCGCTTCCGCTGCCTCCTCCCCTTCCAGCAACACCATCAGCGCCTCCATCTCCTTTGTCGCAATCCGCAGCTTCTCCATAATCTCGGTAGCAATCACCTCCGGTTCCGGCAGGTCATCCCCCGACTGCAAACTCTCATCCCGCAGCCAGGAGATATCCAGGTTTTCACCCCGTTTGGTAATCTGCTCTCGCGTGAAACAGCGGAACCGCCCTTCTTCCCCCTGATCAACTCGCGGGCTGTTCCCGTTCGGGTCATCCCCATAGCACTGTCCAAACGCTTGAAAGTGCTCGCGCGTCAGCGGAATGCGCTTCCCAAAGCTGGGCATATTGGTTCGCATGTCGTAAATCCAAATCGCTTTCGTGTTGCCCTTCTCCGTCGTGCCCCGCTGGAAGAACAGCACATTCGTCTTCACGCCTTGAGCGTAGAAGATACCCGTCGGCAACCGCAAAATCGTGTGCAGGTTGCACTTGTCCATCAGGTCAGCCCGGATCGATCGTCCCTGCCCATCCTCAAACAGCACATTATCTGGCAGCACCACAGCAGCCCGTCCTTCTGGCTTCAAATTGCGGTAGATATGCTGCAAAAATGCCAACTGCTTGTTCGACGTGGCGTAGGTGAAGTCTTCCCGCGACGGCAACCCGCCACCTTTCTTCGTCCCAAACGGCGGATTCGTCAGGATCACATTTGCCTTCACCAATCGCTGCCCATCCGCTGAGAGCGTATCACCCAGATCGACCGCGCCTTCAATCCCATGCAGCATCATATTCATCAGCAAGAGCCGATGGGCATCCTGCACCAGTTCAATGCCGTAAAACGCCTGGTGCCGCTGAAACGACTGCACCGACTCACTCAAGTCAAACAGGTCATCGGTGCGCTTTTTAATGTAACGATCGGCTGCAATCAAAAACCCGCCCGTCCCGGCTGCCGGATCTTGCACCAGTTCCCCCGGTTGCGGCTGAATCAATGCCACCATGCAATCAATCAACGGTCTGGGCGTGAAGTATTGCCCTGCCCCCGACTTCTTCTCACTGGCATTCTTCTCCAGCAACCCTTCATACAGGTCGCCCAAGCCCTCTTCCTTTGCCGAATACCAGTCCAACTCGTCAAGGCTCTGCACCAGCTTCTTGAGGATGCGCGGTTGCTTCAACGCTGTCTGCGCGTTGGCAAAAATCGCCTGGACCCTTAGTGACGTTGCTTCCGAACCCAGATGCAACAACGCGGCTCGGTAGAAGGTCAGTTGCTCGACTCCATCCCGGCTGACCAGATCGCCCCAACGATAGCCCTCTGGCAACTGTGACTCCTGTTCCGTTTCCTGCATCATCTTGAGAAACAGCAGGTAGGTCAGCTCAGTGACGTATTGCAAGTAAGTAATGCCGTCGTCTCGCAAGACGTGGCATAGGCTCCAGAGCTTTTGAACAATGTCGGTGGTAGCGGTCATAACTCAAACCAGTTCTCTAGCTGAAGGTTTTGGAAGTCGGCGTAGTCTGCCGTGTTGTTGGTCACTAAGATGAGGTCATTCACAGCAGCGATCGCGGCAATTTGCCCATCAAGATAAGGTGGGGTGCGTCCTAAACGAACTAACCTTGCCCGTTCCAGGGCATACCATTCTGCCGCTTCTATGTCATAGGGCAAAATGACAAGTTTGGCTTTCACTTCCTCTTGAAGATAAACTTCAATGACGCGACGCTTGCGGGAATCGGGTAAGCGCTGACAGCCAAAACAGATTTCGTGGTAGACCACTGATGCGGTTGCCAGTGCTTCGCTGCGATCGATCAATGCTTTGAGAACAGTAGGGTTAGGGCGAGGGCGCAACGGCTCTGAAAGAATATTTGTATCGAGTAAGTACTGGATTTCAGTCACAGAATAACCTCATGCCCAGGTGAGCGATCGCGCACATCCTTAAACACCTCATCTGGATTGATGTCGATTTGTTCGATCGCCAACCGCTCTCTGAAAGCTGCTAGAGACTTACCAAAATCCCCTTTCTGGGAGGATAGGCGATCGTACTCTTCCGCAGAGAGAATCACCGCCACCCGCTTACCCCGTCGAGTCAGTTCAACAGGGTTTCCTTCTTCTACCTGATGCACTAATTGCGTTAGCTGGTCACGCGCTTGGGCAATGGAATACTGAGGTAAGGATTCTGACATGGTTTGCGATGGCTATTGAAATGGCTATTTCATTGTATCAACCGACATCCTGCCAGAGTTGATCGCCAATCTCCGTTAAAATCGTCTCCAGTCTCCCGTTAAAGAGCTTATTGAGGCGATCGAACCCACCCCCCTGCGTTCTGAACTCGCCATGATCCAGCGATTCGCGATCGACAATCACTTCCACCTTCAACTGCTTGCCAATCCGCTCCAGCCATTTCCGCTGCGGAGCAGTCCAGTTCTGACTCGTCAGGATTTTCTTTAACGCGCGATCAACCCGCTCACTATAAGGCACCAGCGCATCGCCCAGAGCAGCCTGTCGGATAAAGCCGATAATCGAGGCGGCAATGTCTTCATTGGTGGAGTCACGCCACGCTGATCGCAATATCGTTTCCGAGTAGCCTGCATTGTCGAGCAGCATTCTCAGTTCCTTCAGCTGTGGGCGCGTCAGGTCACGGGGGCGTTGCACCACTACCGTTAACGCCGCAACCTGGTTCTGGTTGTTCTGCAAAAAGGCTTTGAAGCTGTCGAGATAATCTTCGGGTTTGCCGTAGGGCACTCCACCTTCAGATACACCATAGCCCCGTTCCAAGCCGCGTAACTCATCCGCATGATAGGAAATGAGGATCGGTTGCGTGCCGCCATCCTGGCGATCCAGAATCTGAGCGATCGCCTTGCGTTGCTCAAACCAGTCACGCACTTGAGCGGCATCGCTCTGTTTCAAATGAGGCACAATGTCCTGAAGCGGCATTCCAGTCAATTGCTCCAGTTGTTCCTGGCTGTGCTCGCTGAGGTGCCTGCGCTTACGCTGGAACTTCGACAAGAGCTGATCGATGATGCTGTCCACGGCATCGGGTGCTGTGACAGTGCCCAAGTCCTCCACTAGTTGCGTGAACGAAAGCTTGGGATTCACCACCAGGGGTTTCATGCTTGAAACGGGGGCGATCACCTCATAGAGCCTGACCGCATCAAAGACCCGAAACACCTCTTTGCCGATGTCGTCACAACGGCGAGTGGCGCGTCCCAGCATTTGTTCGTAGAGAATGCGAGAGTTGACCCGACGGATAAACACCAGATTGCAAATCGGCGGTACGTCAATGCCCGTCGTTAGCAGGTCAACGGTCACGGCAATTTTGGGATTCACCTCATTACGAAACTTGCGAATTAGTTCCAGTGGCTTATCCGCTGCACCTGTAATTTTGGCGATCGCCTCATCATCCACACTGCCATACTGCTCTTGCAACACCTGTCTGAACTGGGACACCACGATGTCGGCATGGTGGTCGGTGGCACAGAAAATCAGCGTCTTTTCAGGCAGTGACGGATCGATGTGTTGTGCCAACGCCTCACAGACCACCCGGTTAAACGGTTCCGTCACCACCTTCTTGTTGAACTGCTCCACCTCGATCTTGACAGCATCGGGAGCATGAGCCAGGTCAAGCTGCCCCGTCTGAGGGTTAAAGAACTCCATCTGGTCGCCTGCGTTCCAGACAATGCCCTCTTCTGAGAGCTGGGTTGTAATCTGGAACGGGGGTTCATGGTCAATCAGCCAACCATCAATCACAGCTTCCCGATACGTGTAGGTGTAAACAGGTTCGTTAAAAATCTGCGTGGTATGCAGGGCTGGGGTCGCAGTAAGCCCAATCTTGACCGCATCAAATTGATCTAGGACGCGTCGATATTTGGAGATGTAGTCATCAAAGTTGCGGAACTCCAGCTCGGAATCGCTCAACTCCCGATCGAGTAAATAGCCCCGATGGCATTCGTCCACAACGATGCAGTCATACTGGTCGGCAGTGAGTATTGCCGTTTCGTCAGAAGGATAGAGGATGCGCTTGACCATGCCCTGCACGGTGGCAATTTGCACTTTGGTCTCCGTCTCTGGTGCTGCGTCCTTCAGTTCCTTCAGCTCGAAAATATCTGCAAACGTCTGGAGGTTTTCCATGCGAGAGTCTTTGAAGGCATTGGCTGTTTGCTCTCCCAAGGCGGTGCGATCAACCAGAAACAACACTCGCCGAAAGCGCTTTGTTTTCAAGAGTCGATAGACCAGCGCAATGCACATCTTAGTCTTGCCAGTGCCGGTTGCCATCGCTACCAGCAGCTCTCTTTGCCCTCGCTCCAGAGCCGCTTCGACTGCTTTGATCGCCTGGATCTGATAGTCCCGTAGTGCAATGCCGTAGTTAAATGGTTCCTGCTGGAGCTTAGCCTGTGCCTGCTCGATGTCCTGCTTCAACGCCTCCATCAGTCCCTGCGGACTGTACCAGGTCGCGATGGATTGGCGTAGATTATCAGGACGACGTAAGTCACAGAACCAGATACCACTCTTTGTTTGCAGCTGTTGCAAGAATGGACGACCATTGGTGGCAAAGACAAACGGCACCTTAAATTCTCCCCAAAGTCCGCCAGTTGAGATCTCATCACCCTGAGGCTCGTAGCCCCGGCTATAGCGCTTTGCCTGGTTGAGTGCCCCTTCAGAGACATCTTTACTCTGGCGTTTAGCCTCAACGAATGCGACAATTTGCAGCCCCACAAAGAGAGCATAGTCTGCTCGTCCTTTCGCTGTGGGGTATTCGGCGATCGCCCGATTCTTACTTTTTTGTGGCCGTGCTCCACTCGC
>DATNQR010000625.1:0-7418 GCA_036703905.1 Thermosynechococcaceae cyanobacterium | reverse complement strand
CTTTGGCGGGTTGCCCTACGATCGCTACCTGTTCCTGCTGCACCTGTCGTCTCAGGGCTTTGGCGGTCTGGAACCCAAAAACTCCTGCTCATTGATCTACCAACGCTACGGCTTCCGCCGCAAAGATAAATACGATCGCTTTCTTCAACTCGTTGCCCACGAATTCTTTCACCTGTGGAACGTCAAGCGTCTCCGCCCAAAAGGGCTGGAAACCTTCGACTACGAGCAAGAGAACTACACGCCTTCCCTCTGGTTTAGCGAAGGAACGACCAGCTACTACGACCTGATCATCCCCTACCGCGCCGGACTCTACGATACAGCAGGCTACCTGTCAGCATTGAGCCGGGAAGTGGCGCGCTATCTAACTACCCCTGGACGCAAAGTGCAGCCTCTGAGTGAGTCCAGTTTCGATGCCTGGGTCAAGCTCTATCGCCCCGATGCCAATAGCGCCAATGCCCAAATGTCCTATTACTTAAAGGGGGAGATGGTATCGCTGCTGTTGGATTTGCTGATCCGGGCGCGGCATGGCAACCAGCGATCGCTCGACGACGTGCTGCGGCAGCTATGGGAGCAGTTCGGGCAACCGGAAATTGGCTTCACTCCTGAACAGCTTCAGCAGACGATCGAAGCTGTGGCAGAAACCAGCCTCGATCGCTTCTTCCATCGCTACCTGCACACCACTGAGGAATTGCCCTTCGATGATTACCTTGCGCCCTTTGGTGTGCGGTTGCAGTCTGTGGCCACTGAAGAACCGCCCTTCCTAGGCCTAACCCTGAAAACTGAAGCCGGGCGGGAAGCGGTCAAGTTTGTGGAAATGGCTTCCCCTGCCCAGAAAGCCGGAATTGCGCCGGGAGATGAGCTGTTGGCGATCGATGGAATTCGAGTCAGCGCTGACCAGTTGAGCGATCGCCTGCGGGACTATCAGTCGGGCGACAGTATTCAGCTTGCGTTTTTCCACCAGGATGCACTGGCCATTCGATCGGTACGCCTCTCTGAACCGCGATCGCTCCAGTATCAAATCGTGCCTGTTCCCCAACCGTCTTTTCAGCAGGAGCAAAACTTTCTAGGCTGGCTGGGTGTGCCTCTGGCAAAAATTATGTAGCCCTTTCCTGACTCGTTCTTGAATGCAGTATCAAGACTTTTTGATTCGTTCCTGGCGGAAAGACGATCGCTCTGCTGCCGCCGAAGTTATTCGATCAGCGCTAGTAGAGCATGGGCTGGGCTGGGAACCCCTGGGAGCCGATCGCGACGTGCTGGAAGTGGAAGCTTACTATGGGGCGATTGGAGGTGAGTTTTGGGTGATCGAGCAAGCGGGGGTGATCGTGGGTACGGGCGCATACTACCCGATCGAGCGGGGCGATCGTGCCGTGGAGATTCGCAAAATGTATCTGGCTTCCTCGGCGCGAGGCTGCGGTTTAGGGCAATTCCTGCTGGCTGAACTGGAGCAGGCAATTGCCGCCCGTGGCTTCCAGCAAATTTGGATTGAAACCGCCAGCGTCTTAAAATCAGCTGTCAAACTCTACGAGCGCAGTGGCTACCAACCCGCCACCGGAGTAGAAACGGATCGGTGCGATCGCGTCTACGTCAAATTCCTCCCGTGCATTGTCGATTCTTGAGATTTAGCGCTTAGATCAAAGAGTCTTTTGCATCCATCCCCACTATGATCGACCTCTACACCTTCACCACTCCCAACGGGCGCAAAGCCTCCATCATGCTTGAGGAAGTGGAACTGCTCTACACGCCTCACACCATCAACATCACCAAAGGCGACCAGTTCACGCCAGAGTTTTTGGCTATCAATCCCAACGGTAAGATTCCCGCGATCGTCGATCAGGAAACCAATCTCGCCGTCTTCGAGTCGGGCGCGATCTTGATTTACCTGGCAGAGAAGACTGGAAAGCTTTTGCCGACAGACCTGAAGCAGCGCTTTGGGGTGTTGGAGTGGCTGATGCTGCAAATGGGCGGTGTGGGGCCAATGTTTGGGCAACTGAACCACTTCAAGCGGTTCGCTCCTGAAAAGATTCCCTACGCGATCGAGCGCTACGAAAAAGAAACCCTGCGCCTCTACTCAGTACTGGACAAACGCTTGGCGGAACACGAATTTTTGGGCGGTGAGTATTCGATCGCAGACATCGCCACTTTTCCGTGGGTAGCCAGCTATCCTTTTCAAGGACTGACCCTGGATAACCATCCCCAGCTCAAGCGCTGGTTTGAAACGATTCAGGCGCGTCCTGCAGTGCAAAGGGGAATGGCTGTACCTTCCTAGGAAAGCGATCGCTGCTGGAAGGCTAATCGACAAACTTCAGCCGTCCGGTTTGGATCAAGTCAAAAACGCGATTAATCTGTACCCGATCATCACTGCTGATGCGCTGGGCAGAAAGCAAGGTTGAGGTTAGCTGGAGATGCTCGAGCCGAGTGATTTGACCCATCACCAGGATGCGATCGACTAACTGCTTCACGGAAGGATTCTTGGCTGCAACGCTTCTCATGGTAGATACCGACTCATCATCTAGGGCAATCTCTATAGCCTCATGTTCCTTCAAACCTCTGACCTGTGGGCCAAGAGCTGACGAAGATTGCAGAATCTACAGTGAAGAAGTCGTAAAGTTTTCGCGCTGTAAACCTGCGCGCTGTAAACCTGCACTCTCCCTGCCTGCGCTCTCCCTACCTGCAACATCATCACTTTCTGAAAAACTATGGAAATTCATCGTCTACCTGTCCTCTCAAATAACTACATCTTTGTGCTGCACGATCGCGATCGCAACCTTGCGGCCGTTGTCGATCCGGCGGAGGCCGCCCCTGTGCTTCAGTGTCTCGATAAACTGGGCGCTCGGCTAGTCGCAATTTTCAACACCCACCACCACGCCGATCACGTTGGCGGAAATATCCAACTGCTGCAACGGTTTCCAGAAGCGATCGTCTATGCGGGAGCCGAAGACAGGGGCAGAATTCCGGGACAGCAGGTGTTTTTGCAGGAGGGCGATCGCGTGGAATTTGGCGCTCGTTCCGCTGCCGTTTATTTTGTGCCAGGGCACACCAGAGCGCACATTGCCTACTACTTTGCGCCAGAGCGATCGGGAGAACTGGGGGATTTGTTCTGCGGCGACACGCTATTTTCTGGCGGGTGCGGTCGCTTGTTTGAAGGCACACCTGCCCAGATGGTGGATTCCCTCAGCAAAATTCGCGCCCTGCCTGACACTACCCAGGTTTGGTGCGCCCACGAATACACGCTGAAGAATTTGGAGTTTGACCTGACGGTTGATCCTCAAAATACTGACTTGCACCAGCGTTTCGCCGAGGTGAAGGTTGCTCGTGAGCGAGGCGAAGCTACGATTCCCGCCAATCTGGGCAGCGAGAAACGCATCAACCCATTTTTGCGTTGGGACGACTCAGGTTTGCAAACGGCGACGCGATCGCAGAACGAAATCCAAACTTTCGCCCGCCTCCGAGGCATGAAGGATCAGTTTTAGGGAAAAGACTGGACACTATGACCGACATTCACCATCTGCTGAACCAACTTTCCAGCACCGAAGACCAACTGCGATCGACTCAATTTCTCGCCCCCTGCGTCAAAGGCGGGCAAGTTCGCATCCGCATTGCTGGATTGGTTTACACCTTCACGCCTCAGCCGCGTAGTTTTGCGGGGTGGGGAGTTTTTCAGCCGATCGACAGCCGTACCGCAGTTCTGGTGGAAACTGCCGAGTTGCCCCAAGTGACGGAGTATTTGCAGCACTTCCCAGCAGTGCGATTGCGCCTAGCAACTCGCTTGCAGGAGCAAGCCTGGCTGGCCTATCCAGTCAACAAAGCAGACTTGCGGCAGCGCTTCAAAACTGTCCGGCCGGTAGCAGTGCATCTGGTTACGGAAGGGAGCGCGTTTGAAGAAATTGTTGCCCGGTGGCAGGAGCAAAGCTGCTGGTTCGAGGAAATCGATCGCCGCGCCGACCCCACTCTTGTAGAACTCCTGCAAGCCGCCCTGAAAAATCTGACTCCGGTGGAGTCCTTGCAGTTCAAAGGACTGACCCCAGAGATGCGATCGACCTACGAGTTGGTGGCGCAACGCACGGAGGGACTGGCCCAACCCCATCAAGATGAAAGGCGCTTGCGTCAGGCGTTACAGATGGGCGGTGGCGAACTCCAGCAGTTCCACGATCGCGGCGACTACTGGACAGTGGAATGGACAACGGCCACTGGCGAACGCCACATCAGCGCCATCTCCAAAACCGATCTCACCGTCGTCAGTTCAGGAATTTGCCTAAGCGGCTACGATCGGGACTTTGACCTACAATCCCTGGTAGGCGTGATCGAAGGAAGAGATTGAGGTGGGAAACCGGAGTTCGGGTAACGCTTTGCTAGGTTCTGTTTCAGCCCAAAATGTCACCACAATCTAGAAAGCTTTGCTTTCGTCCAGAACAGAAGCAATGATTCAAAGCCCAGGCAAACCCCTGGCTGCTTAGAAAAATTAGGAAAAATTAGGGCTTTTATCCCGACCCAACTTCCCGCAATCTTTAGCCGATCTTGATATGCTGAAACTCTGAACGCGCTTAGTTTCAAACGTACTTAGCTTAAGCCATGCCCACTGCCAGTCCGATCGCCTTTCCCCTTGCTGCCGTTGTTGGTCAAGAAGCTATCAAGCTGGCACTGCTGCTGGCTGCCGTTGATCCGGGCTTGGGCGGCGTGGTAATTGCCGGACGGCGGGGAACCGCCAAATCTGTGATGGCCCGGGCCCTCCATGCCCTGCTGCCACCGATCGAGGTGGTGCAGAATTCCCTGGCTAACTGCGATCCTGCCTCCCCAGCAGAGTGGGATGATGAGACGATCGAGCAGCACGGAGCCGCAGCCGAACCGCCGATCGCTATTATTCCTGCGCCCTTCATTCAGATTCCCCTCGGTGTGACAGAGGATCGGTTGCTGGGTTCCGTTGATGTTAGCCAGTCGATTAAGCGGGGCGAAACAGTGTTTCAGCCAGGGCTGCTGGCGGAAGCGAATCGCGGCGTACTGTACGTGGACGAGATCAACTTGCTGGACGACCAGACGGCCAACCTGCTGCTGACAGTTCTCAGCGAAGGGCGCAACCAGATCGAGCGGGAGGGCATCAGCTTCCAGCATCCCTGCAAGCCTTTGCTGGTGGCGACCTACAACCCGGAAGAAGGAACCCTGCGGGAGCATTTGCTCGATCGCATCGCCATTTCTCTTTCAGCCAATGGTGTGCTGGGCTTGGACGATCGAGTGCTGGCAGTGGAGCAAGCGACTGATTACGCCAACGCGCCCCAGGCATTTCTACACCAGTACGCGGAGGACATTGACTCCCTAAAAACCCAGATTATCCTGGCGCGGGAGTGGCTACGGGATGTGCGAATTCAACCTGCCCAGATCGAGTACTTAGTGACAGAGGCAGTGCGGGGCGGAGTGCAGGGGCATCGAGCCGAACTGTTTGCCCTGCGAGTTGCCAGAGCGCACGCGGCTCTAGAGGGCCGTGTGGATGTTAACGCCGAAGATTTACGGAAAGCTGTGGAACTGGTGATTGTGCCGCGATCGACGATCGTCCAAACACCCCCTGAAGCCCCACCGCCACCGCCGCCACCACCTCCCGCAGCCCAGGAAGAAAACGAGCAGGAGCAGGACGAGCAAGACGAGCAAGACGAGCAGGAGGAAAACGAAGATGAAGATCAGGAACAGCAGGAACCACCTAGCATTCCTGAAGAGTTCGTGTTCGATCCAGAAGGCGTGGTACTTGACCCCTCTGTTCTTTACTTTACCCAGACGGCGATGCGCCAGGGTAAGTCTGGTAGCCGCACCCTGATCTACTCCGAAGACCGGGGCCGCTACGTTAAGCCGATGCTGCCAAGAGGGAAAGCCCGCCGCATTGCTGTCGATGCCACTCTGCGATCGGCTGCCCCATACCAGAAAGCCCGCCGGGCCCGCAGCGAGTCTTCATCCTCGCGTAAGCGCGTCTTTGTGGAGCAAAGCGACATCCGCGCCAAACGCCTGGCCCGCAAAGCTGGGGCGCTTGTAATTTTTGTAGTGGATGCGTCGGGATCAATGGCGCTGAACCGGATGCAGTCGGCTAAAGGAGCCGTGCTGCGGCTGTTGACGGAGGCATACCAAAACCGCGATCAGGTTTCGCTAATTCCCTTTCGCGGTGAACAGGCCGAGGTGCTGCTGCCGCCGACACGATCGATTGAAGCCGCCAAGCGTCGCCTCGATCGGATGCCCTGCGGCGGCGGCTCTCCCCTGGCCCACGGACTAACCCAAGCTGTGCGAGTAGGTCTCAATGCCAAACAGTCCGGCGATGTGGGTCAGGTAGTGCTGGTGGCCATTACCGACGGTCGCGGCAATGTTCCCCTTTCTCGATCGTTGGGTGAAACTCTACCCGAAGGCGAAAAGCCGGACATCAAAGCTGAACTGTTGGACATTGCCGCTAAGATTCGTGCGCTGGGAATTCAGCTTCTTGTCATCGATACCGAGAATAAATTCATTTCAACTGGATTTGCGAAAGAGTTGGCCACTCAGGCCGGCGGTAAGTATTACCATTTACCCAAAGCCACCGACCAAACAATCGCAGCCATGACACGGGGCGCGCTCGCTGACTTGCGATCGTAGACAGTCATAGCCAAGGAACGACTACTTGATGCGCTCGTCCACTGAGCTGGGTTTGTCGTTACCGCAAAGTCTCGGAGCTTGCTCGTAGCGAGGAGATTTCGATCGCGCCTCTTTGCCACGAGCGTCAGCGTTGCGGGAAAACCCCTGCTGGCAGGAAGATCTAACTTCTGACGTTGACCTTTCAGACGCAGCTTGACGGGCGCTCTGTGCCGCAGTAGTCGCTGGATTTTGAATTGGTTTGGCTTGCACCGCAGCAGGAAAAGTCGCCACGATCGCAAATAGAGCCAGGGAAGACAAAAGTTTCATGACCAGAGTTTCTGACGCTTACATCTAAGCGTGCAGGATTCGGGCATACCTTACATCTGGCAAGCGACTTACTCAATTGGGATGACAGCCTCGATCACGATTACAACTGGGACTACAGCAAACCGATCGCGTGCAGCGGCCCCTGACCGACGAGCAGTTCCGCAACCAGCGCAATGATCCCCAGCATCGCCAACCGCCCATTCCACACCTCAGCAGATTGGGTCATGCCCCACTGCCAGCGCTCCTGAGGATACATCTTGACCTGCTTCTGCGGGTGCATCACTTCTGCCAGAGTCATGTTGGGAGCTTCGATCGCCTCCACCACCATATTGGCTAGATCTTCAATGAACACGGGATGGGTGTTTAAAGCCGGAACGCGATGGAAATTCTCGATTCCAGCTTCCTCAGCCAGTTCACGGTACTCCATATCGATTTCCTGCAGGGTTTCAATGTGCTCAGAGACAAAGCTGATGGGCACAACTGCTAGATCTTCCACACCCTGCGCCGCCAAA
>DATNQR010000624.1:0-2991 GCA_036703905.1 Thermosynechococcaceae cyanobacterium | reverse complement strand
CGTCTAAATAAGCTGCGGTCGCCTCCGAGTCGCCCACGAGTTTGCCGTCCACAAACACTTGGGGCACTGTTCCAGAGCCAGTCACCGCCTTTAAGGTTCGCACTGAAGTATCCCGACCCACCACGATCTCTTCGTAGTCTAGGCCATGTTCCGTCAGCAGAGTTTTGGTACGGGCACAGAAGGGACAGCCCACTTTGGAGAACAGCGAAATCAGCTTAGGTGGCTGCGCCTCAGAGTTGATGTACTTGAGCATTGTGTCTGCATCAGAAACCTGGAACGGATCGCCTGGCTCCTCTGGCTCAATGAACATCTTGTCGATCACACCATCCTTGACCAACATGGAATACCGCCACGATCGCTTGCCAAAGCCCAGCGATGTCTTGTCTACCAGTAAACCCATTCCCTCGGTAAACTCGCCATTACCGTCTGGGATCAGCGTGATGTTTTCTGCCTTCTGCTCCTTCGCCCACTCGTTCATCACAAAGGTGTCGTTGACCGAAATGCAGACAATATCATCCACGCCATTGGCTTTGAAAACCTTTGCTAAGTCGTTGTAGCCGGGCACGTGGGTGGAAGAACAGGTGGGCGTAAACGCGCCAGGCAAAGAAAACACAACCACGGTTTTGCCGCTGAACAGCTCGTCTGTGGTAATGTCCTTCCACTCATTGCTGCTGGTGCGCGTGTGGAAAGTGACACTGGGAACCCGTTGTCCCTCTCGATTAGGCAACATAAGCCTAGCTCCTTACTGTTTAACTGTGTTCCATGCTTCTTTTGAGTAGAAGCGTCATTATTAAAGCGTATTCGTTACGAGTATGAATTGTCAATTCCAAGTGCATTAGCCATTGTCATCTATAGCCATAGCCTCATAGGTCAGGGCGGTGTGCAACTCGCCTAGACTCCCTTCAAGCTCAATGTCCTAAGCTGTCTGTCTAGAGCCATAACCCTCTCCTGTCAGATTAGGGTCAAAACAGGGTTTCTCGTGGGCTGAAACGACGCGAATACGTTCAAATCTCGTGAAACGACAAGAGAGATAAGATTGGCAGCTTGGTCTTAATGTGTTCTTAATGTAGAGTGTAAAGAAGTACTGAAGAGCCGTCTGAAGATGCAGCAAATTTCCTCTTTGAGAGGAATTCAAGTCCTTGTGGTAGACAACGATCGAGCAATTCGAGAGGCAGTCAGCTTCATTCTGCAAGAACTTGGAGCAGAGGTGCTGTCTGCGGCGACTGTACCCCAAGCCCTAGCACTTTTCACACACTCGCGCCCAAACGTGCTGATTAGTGACATCAATATGCCTGGGGAAGATGGCTACTCGCTGCTGCGGCAGCTCAAAGCGATGGAAAGTCAGGATTCCCAAACTGCCTCGATCGCCATGACAGCCTCCAGTCAGAAAGATGATCGTCAGCGTCTTCTTGCGGCAGGATTTCAACGAGTTCTGCTCAAGCCGTTCAGTAGATCAGATTTAATTGAGGCGATCGTCAGTCTCCTGAGTTTGGACTAACTAGCCGTGCCCTTAGCGAAAGACCACCCTCGCATCCAGTCCGCCGCCGCGCAAACTCCGGCTCACCGCTTCTGCCTCACCCCGATCGACAAAGGAGCCGATTTCCAGATGCGTTCCTAGAGGACGATCGCGGGACTGAATTGCCTCCGATCGCACTCCCAATCGCACCGCCTGCTGTGTCAAGCTTGCCAGTTCCGCCTGAGAACCCGGCACAATCACCACATAGCGAGAGATATTTTGGTTTAGCTCAGCTTCGGAAAAGACCTGCGATCGAATGCCCTGCTGATCTAAGGCTGTGACCTGCTGCTGCGCTGCGGATTGCGACTCAAACTCCCCGACTTGGATCACCTGGTGCCCTTGATGCTGCTGAAGTTTGGCTTCCGGTGCAACCTTCTGGACAAGCTCCAGTAAATAGGAACTGTTTCCATTCACCACCACGGCATAGCGCTGAACTGGAGCGGCTTGAAGGCTAGCGGGAGCCTGAAAAACCTGCTCTGACGCAGGGGCATTACGGGAAGTGTCCCCCTGAGACGGCTCAGAAACAAAGGGCGGTGGCGGCAAGTCTGCCTGTTGGGTCAATCCAGGCTGTCCAGCGCTGAGGAGAGCGATCGTTCCCGCCTCACTCAGCCACAGGAGCAATCTGTAGCCCGAACTAGATTGTTTCGTCATACTAGAACTTCCCTGACCTACTTCCTGGAAGCCATGTTACTCACGGAAGCAGAAATTGGTTCAGTCTTTTCACGCTTCCATTCAACTAAACTTCCATTCGATCAGACCAACCAGACCAATGCAGAAGAGCAGACCCACACTACACCAGAGCCACAATACAAGCCACAATACAAAAGAGCGGCACGAAGATGAATTCGTACCGCCAATGTTCAGTTTGAATAACCTAAGTTAACTCTAGGCAGTCTGCTGAAGCTCTTTCTCTAGTACGCTCACCAGAGCTTGATTGCCTTGGGCCTGGGCTGCTGCCAGCCGACGCTGCACATCCCGATGAATGTTATCGTTGTGAATCCGGCTAACCTCGGTGACGCGATCAATCCGCTTACTCAAACGGGGCTGAGCAGCCTGTCCGCCATTCAAGGAGTAAGTTTCGCCGCGATAGGTCAGGCAGGCGATCGGCTGGGGAGCCAAGTCTCGCGACTCCAGACCTGGGTAAACAGTGTAGCTAGAACCCCGATAGATCAAAGAGTAGGGATTGCCAATGACAGGATAATCAGTTTCGGAGCGGCCAATGGTTGTGCCCGGAGTATATTCGTAGCTGAGTCCACGGTAGAGAAGTTTCATGGTGTTCGCCTCTTGAGTTAAGTGATGAGATGAGGCGCGTTCCTTCGGGAATACTCCCTACTTCCGTCTCTCTCGAAGATATGGCTGAAAGAGATGAACGATTTTTCTTGCTTCTGTATCTAATTTTACAGAATTTTCTGGAAAGTGTCAAATTAGAGCTTCTTCCGGCTTAGGAGAAGGGAGCTAGAATAGCCACTCAGCAA
>DATNQR010000623.1:0-5196 GCA_036703905.1 Thermosynechococcaceae cyanobacterium | reverse complement strand
AAACAGCTAGACCGAGCCAGAGTTGGCCATTCCATCCTGGCAAATTCGGCAGTCCGAGCTTTACTCGTCCAACCCGAAAGCGGCTACGAACAGTCTTTTGCAGGCTTGAACTTGGAAGGAGCAAACCTGCGGGGTGCAAACCTGGAAGGGGCAAACCTCAGCCGCGCCAACCTCAGCCATGCCGACCTGCACGCCAACCTGAAAAATGCCAACTTGCGCGAAGTGCTGGCCACGGGCACAAACTTCAGCGATTCCTACCTCACTGGAGCTTGCTTGGAATCCTGGAACATCAACAGCACAACCACTTTAGAGAACGTCGATTGTCAGTTTGTCTTCCTGCTAGAGCAACCCAATGCCAACGGCAGCCGCGAACGCCGCCCCCACGATCCCAACAAAAACTTTCAACGCGGTGACTTTGAGAAATACTTCAAAGAAATGTTGGAAACCATCCAATTGCTAATTCGCGGCGGCGCAACGCCAGCAGATTTCCAGGCTGCTTTTCAGGCAATCATGCAGTCCCACGGAGTTACCTTTGGCGACATCACAGGTTGGGAGCGCAAAGGCGAAGATGTCTTGCTTACGATTCAACCGCCTCCCCACTCAGACAAGGGCAAACTAGAAGCAGATTTTGATCAGGCGCTCGAGCTTAGGATTGAAGCAGCCAGAACTGCTGCCTTGCTAGAGTCCGAAAAACGCCGTGCTGATGACTTCAAAGAAGTTCACCTGGCAACCGTCAGTAATCTCAGTAGTTTCTTTTCCAACCTCACTTTCATCACCAACGCCGACAGCAAAGCCATGACCCAAAGTTCAGATTCCAGCCATAAAGTCGAGATCGGTAGTGTTGGCGGAGACTTCATCGCCAGTGGTCAAGCCCTCAACCTGGGCGAAATTAGCGGCACAGTCACTAACACGATCAACGAACTGCAACAGTCCGCCGCGCCCCAAGCCGCTGAACTTGCAGACCTGCTGAAGCAACTGCAAAGCGCGATCGAAGCTGAACCCGATCTCCAACCCGACGACAAAGCCGAAGCCCTAGAACAAGTCGGAACCCTAGCCAAAGCTGGAGAAAACCCTCAAGATGGAACTCTGAAGAAGCTCTCCAACACTGCCGTCAAGATTCTGAAGGGCACGTTTTCAGTGCTTCCCGATACCGCCAAACTCGCTGATGCTGCCGGCAAACTTCTGCCTTTAATCGCGAAAGTGCTGGGCTTGTCTATTTGATTTTTCGGCGTTGTCGGTCGGAGTTAGCTCGATCGTCACTCGATCGATTTCTCCTGCACATTCAGGTTGGGCAACCCTTCCAGTTTCTCTACAGGAGAAAATTCTTCTACCAGAGGCATGAACAGCGTCAACCCCTTCGGAACGCACTCCACATCGATCGGCGTTGTGCCAAATAGTTCTCCATCCAGTACCACCTTCTGTGGCGGATCAGTCGTGATCCGCACTCGTCGCGCCCGCAAATAGCCAATGTCGTTGCGCTCGGTCGCATTGCCGCTCAGAGCCGTTTGCAGCAAGTGATATGTAGCTGCGATCGCGCCTGCCTTGTTGGCTGGAGCGACCACGGTAATGTCCAGCAAACCGTCGTCCACCACTACTCCAGCCGAACCTTGAGCAAACACTGATGTTGGTGGGGCAGCATTAGCCACGGTGATGGCGGAGGCACTCAGCGTTACCACTTTGTCGTCTGTTTCAATCTCAACGTCAAAAATCTCTAGCGATCGCAACTGCTGAAGCCCTGCCAGAATGTAAGCCAGCATTCCAAAGCGGTTCTTAGCCTCCCGGTTGGCTTTTTCCACGGTTTCTGCCTCAAACCCAATTCCTGCCAGCAGCACCATCGGCTGACCGTTGCACAGTGCCGCGTCCACCCTTTGAGTTGCCCCCGCCAAAATGGTTTCGCAGGCTCCCTCGATCGTCGTGGGAATGTCTAGGGCATTGGCGAAGGCATTAGCCGTGCCCCTAGAAATGATCCCAAAGGGTATGGAAGAGCCGACAATGGCCACGGCCGCTGCTGACAAGGTTCCATCTCCCCCAGAGGCCAGGATGGCATCCACGCCACGACTCACCGCAGCCTGCGCCAACAGATCAGCCCCCACTTCTTCGGTAGTGAACTGAATATCTAGATCAATTTCGGGTTCCAGGATTGATCGGATTGTTTGCAGGTCTTGCTCTGGATCGCCCTGACCCGCAACAGGATTGAAAATAAGGCAAGCAGAACGTTTCATAATCTGCTTTAGTTTTTCCTAGAGATTAAGGTTTACTAGAGTTCAGCCAGTTCCGAGAAGCTTTAAGAACTTCGCCGCTACTTTCCTGATAACACGATCGCTCTCAAATCGTTTCCCTCAGCAGAAAGATCCTGCGAAAGCCAAACTGCGAGAAAGTAGGCCAAGAGTGATCAAGCTCAACCTGGAGGTTAGACAATGCCCGATCCACGCCTATATGAAAGCGAAACCTTTGTGCTGCTGGAACCCAATCAAGAAGAGCAGTTCCTCACTAAAACAGAACTCCTGACCAAACTGCAAAATGTTCTGGCGGCTCGGCAAGACGACTTGCCCAGAGAGCTACAAAGCCTGGAATCTGTGGGAGCGCAGGCGCAACACTTAGTGGAAACATCCTGTGAGCTAGACATGGCACCCGGAGAGTTTTTGCAGTGGTATGCGGTGCGGTTGGAAAAGTGATCAAGCTTTTGCCGCTTCCACTGGCTCCACTGGCTCTGCTGCTGGGCTAGAAATTAGGGCTAGGTCGATGCGATCGTCCCCTGCTTGGCTCACCACCACCTTCACACCAGGGCCAAAGAAGTTGGTCAGCTTGTCTTGCTTCTTCTGCCAGACTTCTAGCGGCATAAAATGGCACTTAAACTCCAGCACCAGCCCGTAGGCTCCATCAACTTCGGTTTCTTGCAGCCCAGTCAACAAGGGGCGCTCCTCATCAGTAGGACTCAGTCCCAAAAACTCTAAAGCACTGTCCAGGTGAGCCTTCTGACCGTAGCGATAGCGCGTCACATCTTTACGGATCTGGTTCTGAGTCTCCGTGGCCTGTTGTTCCCGCAGAGCCAGCACATTTTCTGGCGTAGGTTGAGTCAGAGGCACGGGCACAATCTCTGAAGCCTTGAGGGCCAGTCCTCCCAACAGAACCGGAATGCCATAGAAAAAGCCAATTAGATTCAGTGTCGCATTACCGTAGAAATAGGCTGCAAAGCCCATCACAGTCAAAACACCGCCCACACTGAGGCCTAAAGTTCCGAGAGAGAGCCGACCTAACATAGACTGAGTTGTGCGGGGCACAAGGATAATTTCTTCTTCATTATCTCTGCTTTTCGCAGCTGGTTCAGTTACTTGAGTTTTTTAGCCTGCTGTCTCAGGCTGTATTCTGTTCTCTGGCTAGAGCTTAACTAGCCCTGCTTAGCAACTTGCTATCCTGAAAACAGGCAAGGCTAGAGGTTTCACACAGTGCCCCACAAGCCTGAGAATTGTCGTTAGTCTGTTGTTCGATCGTCCACAACTCGCTCGCGTCTCCCTACACCATGCCTAAAGACGATTCTCGCCCTCCTGCCCAGAAGCCCACCTTGATCGAGGAAGAGATCCAGGCTTTGAAGCGGGAAGACGAGATGCTGAACAACATCTTGGCTGTGGACGTTTGGGCGCTGGCCAAAACAATGGACGAGTTTCAGCCAGGGTTTTGGGCTGCTTTCATGAAGAACAGAGAGCAAGCGTTAAAGCGTTTTCTAGAGGAAATGATCAAGTCCAAGCCTAGAAGCAGCAAGCGGCCGCCGTTCCTGTAAGACTTTTAACCTTTAAAGTAGCCACCAAAGTAGCCACGACTGCACACATCACGTAGCAAGTCTTTCAGGAGTTTTCTGCACCACTGGGGTTTTCTGCACCAATAAGGAGCAGGGATTGCAGCTTGTTATTTGTGCTGCAATCCCTGCTCAGTAACCGCTATATCAGCTTACCGATGGAAGGGAAAGTTGAAGCTAACAGCTATAGTTCAAGAGTGAAGTTCGATTAGCTCATCGTCTGGAGGTGACGAATGGACAGTAGATCTTTTGCTAAGCAAGTGCGGATGAGTAGGGTTTAACTTCACGTCTCTACTTCAACTTCAAACCAATTGAAAAACCACAGAGATGAATACTCGACTCATTATCAATCCCACTTCTGGCCCTGCCGAGAATCCTGAGTTGATAACTGACCTAACAGAAGCTTTGCAAACTCAAGGCATTCAGGCTGAAATCTGCACGACCACGCCTGACGAAGATGGTGAAGGTTTAGCTGCTGATGCTGCCAAAGCAGGCGCTAAACTTGTGATTGTTGCCGGGGGCGATGGCACGATCGAAGCCGTAGCGCGGGGATTAATGCACACTCAAACTGTACTAGGTATTATTCCACTGGGAACGCGCAATAATATTGCGGCTAGCTTGAATATTCCCAGCGATTTAACCCAAGCTATCCAGACCTTGGTAGAGGGTGAGCGCGATCGATTTGATATGGGCAAGGCGAGCAATTATTACTTCATGGAAGTGGTGGGCGTGGGTCTAGAGGCATCACTCTTTCCGTGTGGAGATGAAGTCAAAGAAGGAATCAAGAAAAATTCTCTGGTTGCCCTTAAAAGTATCTTCTCAGGGATCAAAACTTTCTTGCAATTTAGACCGCACCGTTTGGTCTTGCGCTTTGATGGCAGAAGGATGCGTCGTCTACGCACCTTACAAGTCAACATCTGCAACAGCCCTCGCTATGGGGTGGAATTTGCCTTAGCGCCTGAGGCAAAAATGAATGATGGCAAGCTAGACGTGATCTACATTAATGACCCCTCCAAATGGGATCATCTGCGTCAATTCTTTACAGCCATGCGGGGTGAACGACTGCCCCATAAACGGCTCAAAACTTACCGAGCCTCTAAAATTGAGGTCAGAAGCTATCCACCCTTAGATGTTCATGCTGACGGAGAGTGCTTGGGCACGACCCCGGTTACTGTCGTAGTGATTCCCAGAGCGCTTTGGATTTGCGTGCCTACGCCTGAGCTACTGGCAAAGTTCGCAGACGAAAATGAAAGCGGAAGTCTTGTTTTGACGCAGCAATCTGAAGATCCTGAGAAAGCGGTTTTCCCTCAAAGCTGACGGTATTTTTATCGATCGCCCCTCCCTCTCAGTTCAAATCCCCCCAATCTGCATCAATCCGTACAGGCAAGCAGCCAGCCAGATGC
>DATNQR010000622.1:0-29703 GCA_036703905.1 Thermosynechococcaceae cyanobacterium | reverse complement strand
TCTCCAGCTATTGATATTCCAGGCTTAAGCCTAAGCCCAGGAACAAACTGCACTTAGGCGAATCAGACAGCCATCGCCCTTGTCCAAACGTGAAAACCCAGCGCGCCCTGGAGGACTTGAACCCCCGACATCAGGTTTTGGAGACCTGCGTTCTACCAACTGAACTAAGAGCGCCCAAACTGGAATTTCCCACTTTGTCCTCAGTCTAGCAGTGATTGACTGCCAGGATAATCTACTCCCAGCAGTGCCCTTGCCTCATCTACAGAGGACGATCGAACCGCTGTTTGACACGGGTAGCCTTGCCCACCCGATCTCGGAGATAGTAGAGCTTAGCTCGACGAACCTTACCGCGCCGTAGCACCTTGATGGTGTCGATTCGGGGAGAGTGAACCATGAACACTCGCTCCACACCCACGCCCTGGAAAATGCGGCGAACGGTAATGTTCTGGTTAATCCCAGCCCCTTTCTTGGAGATCACCACACCTTCATAGGGCTGGGTACGCTCCTTACCACCTTCTTGAATCACAACCCCGACTTTAACGGTGTCGCCGACGTAAACCTCTGGGAGGTTTGACTTCATTTGCTCCTGTTCAAGGGAGCGGATAATCTCTTGGGCGTGCATAGGTTATGCGAAACTCACGGTCTTCAAATATAGCGCCAATATGTCCCTGAAGTCTAGCCCTAAAATTTAGCAGTTGTCCGTGAGGAGAAAATTCATCCTGCTTGCACTGGAAGTAAGAGGGCAACTCTAATCTTAGAGAAGCTCCTTGCTCCGCTCACGAAACTCTTAAATCCTTATTAAATTTCGGTCAAATGCCCCTGGAGAGGATTGAAATTCGAGGCAGAGAAGGGTTAACTGACCTCATTCAAACGAGGACATTTGACGATGATTGCAAACCCAACCGTCAGCATTTTTTCAGGGCAGTTGCTGAAGAGCAAGATCTTTCCTCAATTGGCCTTGCACATTCCCGACGGGTTTTTGAGTTTGCCAGTCAGCTTGGTGACGTGGGTGTTTGCGATCGCCCTCATTGGTCTAGGGCTGTCTCGTGTGCAAGCCCAATATCAAGAGCGCACTGTACCAGTAATGGGAGTCTGTGCAGCGTTCATTTTTGCAGCCCAGATGATTAACTTTCCGATTCCGGGCGGCACATCGGGACACCTGTTGGGCGGGACACTGGCAGGTGTGTTGCTGGGGCCATGGGCGGGGTCGCTGGTGCTGGCGGTGGTGTTCATTGTCCAGGCAGTGCTGTTCCAGGACGGAGGTCTGACGGTTTTGGGCGCAAACATCTTTAATATGGGCTTAATCGGCACGTTCGGCGGCTACTACCTCTACCAAGCCATTCGTGGGGCATTGGGGTGGAACAGCTGGGGCGGCATTGGGGCAGGGACAGCGATCGCTGCTTGGACAAGCGTAGTTGTGGCTTCCGTCATCTGTGCGATCCAGCTTTCCCTATCTGGTACTGTGCAGCTTGAGGTAGCGCTGGGGGCAATGGCGTTCTGGCACGTCTTGATTGGGATTGGGGAAGCAGTGATTACGACGATCGCCGTCAGCTTCATCTACCGCACTCGCCCCGACCTCATTTACAAGTCACCTCGCAAAGTTTTCGATCGTCCAATTTGATTCCCAGTTCACCCATTAAAGTCTTTGTAAAGTCTTTGTTCAACCAGCAGCTTGATTATTAAAGGAATAAGAATCTGTGAGTTCTGACTTACGTACAAGAAACCGTGCTTTTGTTCTGGCTGGACTGGGAACAGCGCTCTTGATTGCCGTGCTCCTGTCGCCCTTTGCCAGCAAAGATCCCGATGGACTCGATCGTGTCTCTCAAGACTATAAGTTCGAGGACAAAGCCCAGGAAGACACACCGGCCAAGAAGCTACCGTTCTACGGTCTATTTGAAGAATATGCCGCGCGAGGCGTTCCTGAAGACATTGCAACGCCTCTGGCTGGGCTGACCGGAACTCTGGTAACGTTTGGGCTGGCGTGGGGCGTGGGCAAGCTGACTGTCCGCAACTCTCAGCCGCCGGACGATTCTCAGCCTTAGAGGATGCTTAAGAGGACACCCATCCATAGCGAGACCTGTAGCGAAACGTGCTCGAATCCTCTAATCTCCCTTTCTAAAGGGGGGATCTTTCAGTGCTTGACCGCACAGACTGCACCTTTGCACGTAATCCCTTTAAACCAGTCCTTAGACCAGAATTGACGGATTTCTGAGATATAAATGCTGCTGCATATTGGAGCGCTTCATCTTGATGTCGATAGTCACCGGAAAACTCCCTGGCAGCAACTGGCGCCCAAAACTCGAATTCTCTGCGTAGTGCTGCTGGTATTTGCGATCGCCCTGACTCCCAACGGGCGCTGGCTAACCTGGGCGGTGTATGGCGTGGGGGTGGGGGCGATCGTGCTGCTAAGTCGGGTGACGCTTGGAGTGCTGGTGCGGCGGGTTGCGGTGGAGGCAGTGTTTCTGAGCCTGGTGCTGCTGGGGACGCTGTTTCGCGGTGGTGGTGAAACGCTCTGGCAGTGGGGCTGGCTACGAATCACGACTGAAGGGGTAGTGGTGCTGGGCAGCGTGACGCTGAAGGCGCTGCTGTCTCTGCTGTTGATGAACCTGCTGATCTTAACGACTGCGATTCCAGCGCTGCTGCATGGACTGGTGGCCCTGCGGTTCCCACCTCTACTGGTGGCCATTCTGGCTGCCATGTATCGCTACATTGCGGTGTTGATTGAGGAATTCGACTCGATGCGCCGTGCTGCCCTGTCGCGCAACTTGATGAATCACCGCAACTGGCAACGCCTAGTGATCGGCAATATGATAGGGGCCCTGTTTATCCGCACGATCGACCGGGGCGAGCGGGTTCACCAGGCGATGCTCTCTCGCGGATTTGAGGGACTGCCACCGATCGCTGAGGTTCCGCGTGGCGGTCGGCGTGACGCGATCGTTCTGACCCTAATCTTTATGCTGACTCTGGCGGGACAAGTGATTTACCTTATCTAACAGTGATGGACTAACGAGACTGGGACAGATTTTTTTGGCCATTCCTGCAAAGCGTTTACGAAGGTAGAACAACCGTCGCTCATGCACCATAATCCGATTCAGATCACTAACCTGAGCTACACCTACCCCGACGGCAATTCAGCCCTACGCAGCGTGAATCTCTTCATTCGAGCGACAGAGCGAGTGGCGCTAGTGGGAGCAAATGGCTCAGGCAAGTCTACCCTGTTGCTGCACTTCAACGGGCTGCTTGTGCCCCAGACAGGGCAAGTTGTGGTGGGGGAATTGCCGATCGTGCCTCAGAACCTCAAAGCAGTCCGCAACTTCGTTGGACTGGTGTTTCAGAACCCAGACGATCAGCTTTTCATGCCGACGGTCTGGGAGGACGTGACCTTTGGCCCAATGAACCAGGGATTGAAGGGCCAAGAACTGAGTCACCGGGCGACTCACGCGATGCAAGCAGTGGGAATTACTCCCGAATACGGCCCACGCAACGCAAACAATCTGTCCGGTGGAGAGAAAAAGCGAGTGGCGATCGCCGGAGTCCTGGCTATGCAGCCCCAGGTTCTAGTGTTGGACGAGCCTTCGGCTCAGCTTGATCCCCGCTCCCGCCGCCAGCTAATTCAGCTTTTGGACAACTTGCCGTTGACCCAACTGATCGCCACCCACGACCTCGATCTGGCTCTGGAGTTGTGCGATCGAACCATTGTGCTGGATCAGGGACAGATTGTCTTTGATGGCCCCACCGAGCAGATCATGAGCAATCCAGAACTGCTGAAGTGCCACGCTCTAGAAGTGCCCCTCAGCTACAGCCGTCCCTACTGCCAGTTAGTCGATGCTCCGGCGTTCTAGTTTCGTGTTGGGTTGATCGGTGTAGATTGAACATAAGACGCTTCAAGCACCTCCCCATGTACCTGACTCCACAGGACCTCGACGCTCAGATGCCCGATGGGGCTAACCTGCTCAGTATTGAACCGGAAATGGAAAGCTCTCTGCACTACGCGCAGCTAGTTCTGCTGGTGACTTGCCTGGAACTGCTGTGGCAGGGGCGATCGGACTATTTTCTGGGAGCAAACCTTACGATCTACTACAGCCGTCAGCAGTTACGGAGCCAGGACTTTCGCGGCCCCGACCTGTTTCTGGTCAAAGACACCGCCAACCATCCACGCAAATCTTGGGTGACGTGGGAAGAAGGGGGACGCTACCCCAGTCTGATCGTGGAGCTGCTGTCGGAGTCCACAGCAAAGGTCGATCGCACGCTAAAGAAGACACTGTACCAGGACATTTTTCACACAGCGGAGTATTTTTGGTTTTCGCCAGATTCTCTGGAGTTCGAGGGATTTCGGCTAGGAAGCCAGGGTTACGAAGCGATCGTCCCCACTTCCCAGGGCTGGCGCTGGAGCGAGGAATTGGGGCTATATCTGGGCATTGAGGCTGGCCAACTCCGCTACTTCAGCATTACAGGCGGACTGATCCCCACACCGCAGGAAGCCGAGCAGCAGCAGCGCCAACGGGCAGAACGCCTGGCTGAACAGTTGCGATCGCTGGGGGTTGAACCCGACCTGGGTGAAGACTGACCTAGTGACGATCGCGCCCATCTAGCACTAGAAAACCCCGTCAACCTCCCACGAGGTGACTTCAATTCGTTATTCTGGAGTCCGAGTTCCCGTCGATCGAGCTACCTCGCCCCTGCTGTTTCTCTGCAATTTCTTCGCAAGTCTATGCTGCCATTCCTTCGTCGCTACGGGTTGCCCAGTCTGCTGTTCAGCCTTTGTCTAGTTGTAATCCTGCTGGTCAGTCCTAGCAAGAGTCAGCCCCCTGGGGAAGCGGAGGTCGATCGTGCCTCCCTCGCCGCTTTGCCTGCTTCAGGGAGCGATTCTTTAACTCAATCGGTTCGCAAAACTCTACTGGACAACGGCTTGACAGTGTTGACCAAAGAAGTGAAAACGGCCCCAGTGGTGACGGTGCAGGTGTGGTATCGAGTGGGATCACGCAACGAAACAGCGGGGATCAACGGCATCGCCCACCAGCTAGAGCATCTGATGTTCAAGGGCACGAAGGAGCGACCAATCCAGTTTGGGCGGTTTTTCAGCGTGTTGGGCAGCGAGTCCAACGCCTTCACCAGCTACGATCAGACGGCTTACTTTGGCACAGTGGAGCAGGACAAACTGAAGGCGATGCTGCTGCTGGAGGCTGATCGAATGCGGAATTCCATCATCGGCGAGAAGGAATTGGAAAGCGAAAAGCGCGTGGTGATTTCGGAGCTTCAGGGCTACGAGAACAGCCCTAACTACCGTCTCGATCGGGCTGTGATGCGATCGGCGTTTCCCGACAGTCCCTACGGTTTACCCGTGGGCGGCACAAAAGCAGACGTGAGCAGCTTCACAGTGCAGCAGGTGCGGGACTACTACAATGCCTTTTACCGACCTGACAACGCCACCTTAGTCCTGGTGGGCAACTTTGAAACCGAGCCAACATTGGCACTAGTGAAGGAAACCTTCGGCAAAGTTCCGGCCGAGAAGAATCCGCTCCCCGTAGATAGGAGGATTCCATTCTCCAGCAGTATCCCCAACACTGCTCCCAAGCCGATCGTCCTGAAGGAACGCGGTGGTGCGGCTCTGCTGAACGCGATCTTTCCCCTGCCTGCTGTGGGACATCCTGACGTTCCGGCCCTGGAAGTGCTGGACTCAATTCTGACGGGAGGTCGGAGTTCGCGCATCTATCAAGCACTGGTGGAATCGGGATTGGCCAGTCAAGCGAACGGCTACGCAGCCAACCTGATCGACGCTGGCTGGTACGACCTCTCAGCCACGGCGGCTCCAGGCAAAGATTTACAGACGATCGACTCGGTGTTGCAGCAAACTTTGGCAGAGGTTCGAGACAAAGGGGTAACTCAGGAAGAACTCGATCGAGCCAAAACCCAGTTCCGCGCCTCGCTGGTGTTGCAGAACCGCAGCATTACCGAACAGGCGATGCAGCTTGGCGATAATCAGATCAGCACGGGCGACTACCGCTACACCGATCGCCTGCTAGCGGCGATCGAAAAAGTTACGATCGCCGATGTGCAGCGCGTCGCTCAACTTTACCTCGCGCCCAATCGTCGCACTGTGGGATTTTTTGAACCCACTCAGCTTGACGGCAAGCCCGGAGCCAGTGCAGACAACTTTATTCCAACACCAGAAAGCTTTAGCCCTGGTGCGCCCGTCGATCCCGCAGAAGTCGCCAAGTATCTGCCGCCTGCTGCCAAAGCTTCGCCCAACAGCCAGACCCTGCCCGAAAAGCTGACGCTGGCAAACGGGCTGACCGTCCTTCTGCTGCCCGATCGCAGCACACCTACCCTCACTTTGAGCGGCTACACCCGTGCAGGCACGTCCTTTGACCAACCCCAAACCGCAGGCGTAGCCAGCCTCACCGCCGCCAACTTGATGAACGGCACAAAAACAAAAGATGCTCTGGCGTTGGCCAAAACCCTGGAAGATCGGGGCGCATCGCTGGAATTTGCAGTGAATCGGGAAGGCGTGACGATCGGTGGTGAAGCTTTAGCGGCTGACCTGCCAACCCTGGTAGACATTCTTGCAGACGTGATGCAGAATGCCAGCTTCCCTACCGAGGAACTGGAACTCAGCCGCCAACGCGCCCTTACTAGCCTCAAACTAGAAGCAGACAGTCCAGCCCGTCTGGGACGACGCATTTTCCAGCAGACTGTCTATCCAGAAAATCATCCGTTCCATATCTTCCCCACCGAAGCCAGCCTGAAGCAAATCGATCGAGAAAATGTGGTGCAGTTCTATCAGCAGCACTACCGTCCCGACACGACAATTCTGGCGCTAGTGGGTGACTTTGACCCCGCCCAGGTGCGGAACTTGCTGAACCAGAAGCTGGGCCAGTGGCAAGCCAAAGGTGACAACCCTAAAATTACTTTCCCAGAAGTGCCGCTCCCGGCTAAAACTGTGCGCTTGAACCCAACGATTCCGGGCAAAACCCAATCTGTTACCTACATCGGCTATCGCGGTATCGATCGCAGAGATCTCCGCTTCTATGAGAGCTTGGTGCTGAACCAGATTGTTGGCGGTGACACGCTTTCCAGCCGCCTGGGAACTGAGATTCGCGATCGCCAGGGCTTAACCTACGGCATCTACAGCACCTTCCAGACCGGCATCAATCCTGGCCCCTTCCTAATTTCCATGCAGACTGCTCCAGAGGATGCCGATCGCGCCATTACCAGCGCCCTCAAACTCTTGGGGCAACTGCGGGAACAGGGCGTGACTCCCGATGAAGTGGCCGCCGCCAAGCGATCGATCACCAGCAGCTATCCCGTGGGACTAGCTGACCCAGACAATCTCGCCAGCACTATCCTGATGAACGCGGTCTACGGCTTGGGCGTAGAAGAAATCCGCCAGTTTGTCCAGCAGATTGAAGCGGTGACTCCAGAACGGGTGAACCAGGCAGCCAAGCAATTGCTCCAGCCCGATCGTGTGGTGGTGGTAACGGCTGGCCCGACGGTCAGTGTCTCCGATAAAAAGTAGGCTGGAAAATTAGAACGGGTAAGACCTGCTGAAACTGGTCATCCGTGAGGTGGGGCAGCAAGGGCGAAATGCCCTCTGCCCGATCCTGCTGGGTTCACAACCCCAAATCGCTTCATGCTTCTTCATTTTTCCGAAACTCTCCGCGACCGTGGTTATGATGGCGATGGTTAAAGCTTGAATAAAGAATTATTTAGCAGTACCGGGGCAACATCAAGCCTGCACGATCGAGTAAAGGAGGAGACTGCTTGGAAACTTCTACATCTTCGATCGCGGCTGACTGGAACGAAGAAGAACTGGAGCGGGTTGAGCAGTGCCCCCTTTGTGGCAGCGGCAATCGTACCCTCCTGCATGCCCAACTGGTCGATCGCGTTTTTGGTGCACCCGGAGTCTGGCAGATGTACCGATGTGGGCGGTGTCAGGTGGGATACCTCGATCCTCGTCCCACACCTGCCGCGATCGCAAAAGCCTACGCCTCTTACTACACCCACACCGAGAGCCAGGAATGGCAACCGAGTGGCCGCGTGGCGCGAGGATTGCAGTGGCTGAGACACACTTTCCGTAATGGCTACCTCAATCATCAGTACAACGTGCAGTTACGACCAGCCTGGGCAATCGGCGCACTGATCGTGCCCCGTCTAGCCGTCAGCCGCAGCAAATCCGACAAGAAAATGCGCTTATTGCGGTTGCCCCAGCGCGGGGCGAAGCTGCTGGACATCGGCTGTGGAAATGGTGCTTTTTTGCAGCAGATGCAGCAGTTGGGCTGGGAAGTGGCAGGGCTGGATTTTGATGCCGAAGCAGTGAGAGCTTGCCAAGCCGCAGGCATTCCTGCCGTGCAGGGCACGATCGAAACCGCCGATTTTGCCGCCAGCAGCTTTGATGCCATCACCCTTTCCCATGTGATTGAGCATTTATACGATCCGATCGCCGTTTTGCAGCAGTGCGTCCGGTTGCTCAAACCGGGAGGACAGTTTTACATTGAAACGCCTAACCTGGATTCGATCGGGCACAGGCGCTATCAGGAACACTGGCGTGGATTGGAGCCGCCTCGCCATTTGATGCTGTTTAACCCTCAGTCCCTTCAATACGTTTGTGAACAGGCGGATCTGCAATTTGAAGGGCTGAAAGGGGTCGCCTCTAGCTTCTTCATGAATCCTCAGAGTTTAGCAATTCGGGAGGGACGCGATCCCTACGGCCCCCAGGGCTGGGTTCCAGTTTCCAAGCAAGTGCTGGCCCAATGGAAACGAGAAGAACGATCGAGCGTTCTTTCCCCTGAGCAGGCGGATATAGTCATGGTGCTGACTCGAAAATTACCCGAACCCTAGCGCATCTCAGCTTTCGCTAGGGTGAACTGAACTAAGGAAAGCTCGTTTTGCTAACGATACAGCCAAACCCGCAGCAGCGACAGGAGTTGCTCGGTGTCTACGGGTTTGGTGATGTAGTCAGAGGCTCCGGCTTCCAAGCATTTTTCTCGATCGCCCTGCATCGCTTTAGCCGTCAGGGCAATGATTGGCAGAGATTTGAATGCGTCTTGCTGGCGAATGGCGCGGGTAGCTTCGTAGCCGTCCATCTCTGGCATCATCACGTCCATCAAGATCGCAGACAGGTCGGGGTGCTGGGGCAAAATAGCGAGGGCATCTCTGCCGTTCTCCGCATACAGCACCTTCATATTGTAGCCTTCCAGAAAGCTGGTGAGGGCAAAGATGTTCCGCACATCGTCATCCACAATCAGCACAATTTTGTTAGCCAGCACGGGATCAGTCTGGTGCAGTTGCTCCAGGATCTGGCGCTTCGGCGGTGGCAGATTAGCTTGAACTCGGTGCAGGAACAAAGCAGTTTCGTCCAGCAGGCGCTCTGGCGATCGCACATCTTTGATGATGATGGTTTCGGCTAGTCGCTTCAGTTGGGTTTCTTCCTGAATGCTGAGTTCCATGCCTGTGTAGACGACGATCGGCAGGCGGGTCAGCTTGGGGTCTTGCTTGATGCGCTCAATCAGTTCAAATCCAGGCATATCGGGCAGACCCAGATCCAGCACCACGCAATCGAACGGGTAGGACTGCAATAAGTCCAGAGCCGCTGCCCCCGTAGGAGCAATCAATGTTTTCACGTCGCCATCGCCGATCAACTCGCGGATGCTTTCGGCCTGAGCGGTATTGTCCTCCACCACCAGTAGATTCTTAATGCGACGATCGATAAAGCCCTTGATGTTGGTCAGGGCTTGGGTCAAGGCTGCCGGCGACACGGGTTTTTGCAGATAGGCGATCGCGCCCTGCTGCAAACTGCGCTGTTGAGCCTCGTCCACCGAGAGAATATGAACAGGAATATGGCGGGTGCTGGGGTTGTGCTTGAGCTGATCCAACACCGTCCAGCCGTCTGAGTCCGGCAGGCGAATATCCAGCATGATTGCTTGGGGCATGAACTCCCGCGCTAGGTGCAGTCCTGTGCTGCTGCGGAGAGCTGCCAGAACCCTGAAGCCCTGCTGCCGGGCCATGTCCATCAAAATCTTGATGAAGTTGATGTCGTCTTCAATAATCAGCAGGACACGATCGCCGGGCTGGATAGCCGCCCGATCGTCGGCGATTTCGGGAAGCGGGGTTTGGAGCGGTAAGGAAGGGGGGGCAGGGATCGGCGTGGGGTCGATTTTGAGGCGTTCCAGTAACGGTTCGACGGGGTGCTTGTCTTCGACAGTAGGGCAGGCAGGCAGGTACAGAGTGAAGGTGCTGCCCCGATCGGACTGGCTGCTGAGGGAAATTTTGCCACCGAGGAGCGTGGCTAGTTCACGGCTGATGGATAACCCTAAGCCCGTGCCCCCATATTTGCGACTGGTGGTTCCGTCGGCTTGCTGGAACGCCTCAAAGATGACTTTTTGCTTATCGAGGGGAATGCCGATGCCGGTGTCGGTGACGGCAAAAGCGATCGCATCCACCGTCGTCGATCCGCTCAGAACCTGCTGGCTTGGGGAGATGTGCAGCGTTACGCCACCACTGTTGGTGAACTTGAAGGCGTTGGCCAGCAGGTTTTTGAGAATTTGTTGCAGCCGCTTAGCGTCGGTTTCGATCTGGGTTGGCAAGGCGGGGTCTAGCTCGATCTGAAAGCTCAGGCTACGCTGTTGGGCTACCTGCCGGAAGGTGCGATCGAGAAAGTCTCGCACGTCGGTGAAGTAGAGAGACTGAAGCTCGATCGACATCGTACCCGACTCAATCTTCGCTAGATCGAGAATGTCGTTGATCAGTTCTAGCAGATCGTTCCCCGCGGAATGAATGGTTCGGCTGTATTCAATCTGTTTTTCGGTCAGATTGCCGTTGCTATTGTCGCTCAGGAGTTTAGACAAAATCAGCAGGCTGTTGAGCGGCGTTCGCAACTCGTGGGACATATTGGCCAGAAACTCAGACTTGTATTGCGAACTGAGGGCCAGTTGCTCGGCCTTTTCCTCGATCGATCGCCGTGCCTGTTCAATCTCCTCGTTCTTGCGCTCCACTTCCCATTTCTGCGCGGTCAACAGATCGGCTCTCTCCTCCATTTCTTCGTTGAGCTGTTGCAGTTCCTCGTTCGACTGCTGAAGCTCTTGCTGCTGCTCTTCCAAGCGCCGACTCGATACCTGTAGCTCTTCTGTCTGTTCTTCCAAGCGATGATTGCTCTGCTGAAGTTCTGCTTGCTGGGACTGGAGTTCCGCAGCGAGGGTTTGAGACTGTTGCAGAAGTTGGGCAGTGCGCTGGTCGGCGGCGATCGTGTTCAGCACCACGCCCATCACGCTGCTGACTTGCTCCAGCAGCCTCAGATGGTTGTCGTTAAAGTGACGGAACGAGGCGAACTCCAGCACGGCTACGACCTGCTGCTCAAACAAAATCGGCACCACCACCACATTGAGCGGAGTTGCTTCGCCCAAGCCAGAGACGATGCGGATGTAATCGCTGGGCACGTCTGTCAGCAAGATTCGCTGCTTCTCTAGCGCTGCCTGCCCCACCAAACCTTCCCCCAGCTTGAACTGGCTGCCCAAATGTTTACGTTCCTGGTGGGCGTAGCTGGCGAGCAGCTTGAGGATAGGCGAATCGCTTTCCTCCAATCGATAGAATGCCCCCTGTTGGGCGTTGACCAAAGGCGCAAGCTGGGACAGGAGCATTTGCGCGATCGCGGCTGCCTGGCGCTGCCCCTGGAGCTGTTGGGTGATTTCGGCCAGGTTAGAGTTGAGCCAGTTTTGTTCCTCGCTGTGCTGGGTTGTGACCCTCAAGTTGTTGATCGTCTGGTTCAGTGTCCGCGCCAATACACCGACCTCATCCTGGCGATCGCTGGCTGGAATCTGCACCGACAGATCACCTTCGCCCACCCGTTCCGCCACGTCCGAAATCTGCTGTAGAGGACTGGCTAGGTTGCGGCTGAGGTAGAGGCCCAACAGAATCAGCAGTAAGGAATAGAGTGGAATCCCGTAGGTGATGGTGTCAAGAGCTTGCTGGGCGGCAACTTGCGCTTCTGCCGATCGTCCCCCCAGTAGTCTGCGTTCTTCTGCTTCGATGTCGGCTGTCACTTGGCGAATCTGATCCATCAACGCTTTGCCGCGATTGACCACAATCTGTTGTCGAGCCGCCTCCAATCCCTGCTGCTGCTGGATATCGATGACGCGCTGCATTTCAGTAAACTTGGCGCTGATTAGAGGCGCAAGGGTTTTCAAGTTCTGCTGCTGGATGGGATTGTCGTTCGTGAGGGTTCGCAACTCCTGAAGTTTGCGCTCAACCTGCTCTCGCTGGCCCGTATATGGCTCCAGATATTGACTTTCCCCAGTTAAAACGTACCCCCTCTGACCTGTTTCAGCGTTCACAGTCCGAAGCAGTAGCTCCTTAACCTGGGTTAGCACCTGATAGGTGTGAGCTTCCCACTGCGAAGCCTCCGCCATTTGCCGAGTTCCGCGATAAGTAAGCGCCCCGATCGTGGCAAAGAATCCCAAACTGACCAGAAAGCTCAGCCCGATTTTCGTCCTAATTTTCAAGCGATCCAGCATGAGCGACGCTCCACCGCACGGTCAAGACAAGTGACGTAATTCTCCTAGCTATCTTGACATAGCGATCGAGGGCATGAGGGGAGGATCTGCCCAAAATCTATCCAACGGTGAAGCTGCTATAGGCCGGGAATCTCAGAGATTTGGCTCTCCAGTTCTTCAACTGCGAAGCCAGTCATTGCCTTCCACTCGTCGATCGTAAATTCATAGCCGGAGCTTTTAGCCAGCTCAACAAATTGCTCCAGCGTAGCGGCCTGGTTGAGGCGATCGCGCAGGGTTGGATCAGTTTGAGCGTTACGAAACAGTTGGACTACCGCTTCCTTAGCCATGACGATCGTGCTCCGATGGATCAAGTTCACGGGCAGAATAGCAAGATTTTCTGCGACACAAGTACTAACTTCTGTCCAGCTTCTCGGTTGCCTTCTCGACCCATAGAAGCCACTCGCATCTATTTGCCAGTAGATCTGTCTCTAGTAACTGGCGAAAAGAACTTGCGCTCATCCGAAAGTCCAGTGGCGCTAGAAGCTGAAATGTTCTTCGTCGTCGATTTGCACATCCCAACTGGCTGACAGCACCTCAGCCACCATCGCTTCCAGCGCCGCCACATTGAGATTTCGGTTGTAGCTCTCCTGAAGAGGGTTAGAGAGCGGAATTAGACGCAGGTGACGATCGTCCTGAACTAAGTCAAACCAGGGTTCTTGATCAGGCGACTGCCCAAGCTGCATATAGTCAAAGCTGTGGACGTTGAGATAGAGCGCATGATTGGCGATCAAGGTTGATCGTTGTGGGTCAGCAAACACCTCCAGAACGCACCCCTCTCCCTCGCTGCAAGTGATCCCGTCTTGCTTGTGGATGTAACGCACTCGGTTCAAATCTGACAAAAGGCGCAGAATATCTTCTTTGCTGACGATCGTGCCCGCATCGATAATGCAGGGGGCAGACCAAGACTGACGCGAAGAAATTGGGTCGTAACTCATAGGGGATGAATGCCTTAGACCTTGGTAAACCTGGACTTCAGAAAGAAACTAGCCTTGAAAAATCAGCAGCTCCTACAGAAGCTTGAAACTTTGACCGAGAGCCATGAGATAGCAAGCACCCAATCTGAACGCGGTATTCTGAGAAAGTTCAGTTTCCTGGATTGGAGCAGAGCCAGTACCGAAGCCACAATCTCTGAAAGTGCCAAGTCGATGAGTGAGGGTCAGTAGTCTATGGAACAATTCTATCTCAACTCTATCTGGCGCTCCTGATGAGATCTACTGAATTGCTCCGTAGCATCCTCTATCGTAAATCCCCCGTAGTGCTGAATACTGTGGTCTTCCACCTAGAGAGGGAAATTCACAGTCTGCGCCAAATGGCTGAAGTTGGGAGCTTTGCCAATGCCTGAACTTCCACGATCGCCCAATCCCCTGCGGTGGCTCTGGACGCTGATAGGAGCAGTGACTTTCTACACTTGTTTACCCATTCCTCAAACTTGGCGGCAGGAGTTTCAGGGTATTGCACGCTGGGCAACCGCAATTGGCTTGGCGATCGGAGGCATTCTGTTTCTGCTGGATACAGGGCTGCACTGGCTGGGGATACCTGTCCTGGTGCGAAGTGCGTTACTAGTGCTGGTTTGGGTTGCTATTACAGGCGGTCTGCACTTGGACGGAGCAATGGACACGGCAGATGGACTGGCAGTTATTGACCCAGCGCGACGGCTGCAAGTAATGTCCGATAGTCACAGTGGCGCTTTTGGCGTGATGGCAGCGATCGCAATCCTGCTGCTGAAAACTGTTGCTCTGGCAGAACTATCTAACGATCGTGGATTTGCCCTGGCAATGGCCGCAGGTTGGGGTCGCTGGGGCCAACTAGCAGCAATCGTTCGCTATCCCTACTTAAAATCTGAAGGCAAAGGCGCGTTTCACAAAGCTGCTGTGCGCTCAACCTGGGATGCTTTGCCTAGTCTGCTCCTGCTGCTTGGCTACGAAGGACTGTACCTCGCTCTCTATCCTTCGTCCGGCTTCCTTATCCTGGTCACAACTTTGGGCGGATTGACGATCGCCTTCACGGTCGGCGCTTGGTTTAACCATAAGTTGGGTGGCCACACAGGCGACACCTATGGTGCGATCGTTGAGTGGACAGAGGCACTGCTGCTGTGCTGCTTGACGGCTTGACCTTGACGGCTTGGTTCTGTCGCCGTTCCAACAGTCTTCTGCTTTCGAGGCAGAGTTGAAATTTACTCAAAAGTTTGAGGAGTTTCCCTCTGAGGAGTTTCCCTCTACTGTGGGGCCTCAATGCGTTGCCAAAGGTTCAGAACCACATGGCTTGATTTCTGGCAGTTTCCTTCGGTATTATTCAAGTTACTGACAACTTGTTTCAATAATCCTGTAAACTATTGAACGATTATCACAGTTGTTGAACGCTATTTACTATTCGATTGAGGACGCACGATGAGCATGAAGAGACGGGCATTTTTGGCGGCTGGCGCGGCTGTGGCAGCCGTTGGCTGCGACCAGATTTGGAAATCAGGAAATAGCTCGAATTCAGGAAATAGCACGGCGCAAAGCAACAAACCTCTATCAGGAAATAGCGCGGCGCAAGGCAACAAAACCCTCAACCTCTACTCAGCACGGCACTACGATGCTGATAATCAGGTTTATGAGGGCTTCTTCAAAAAGACTGGCATTAAGATCAACCTTGTAGAAGCTCCAGCAGACAAATTGATTGAGCGGGTCAAGAGCGAAGGAGCTAACAGTCCAGCCGATGTGCTCATCACAGTTGATGCTGGGAACCTGTGGCGGATTCAGAAGGAAGGCTTGCTTCAGAGAGTCCCCTCTTCCAGTCTGCTCTACACCCAAGTTCCCACAAATCTGCAAGACCCAGGCGGCTACTGGTTTGGCCTCACGAAGCGCGCCCGCGTCATCGTTTACAACAAAGATCGAATTAAACCCTCTGATATCACCCGCTATGAAGACCTGACAGATCCAAACTGGCGCGGCAAGATGCTGACCCGCTCCTCTGGCAATGTGTACAATCAATCCCTGACAGGCTCGATCATTGCAGCGTTGGGCGAATCGGAGGCAGAGAACTGGGCTAAAGGAGTTGTGGCCAACTTTGCCCGCAAGCCTGAAGGAAACGATACTGCACAAATTAAGGCAGTGGCGGCGGGTATTGGGGATCTGGCGATCGCCAATACTTACTATGTAGTGCGGCTTGCCAAGTCGAGTAAGCCAGAGGAGCGGGACATCGCCAGCAAAGTGGGCGTGATTTTCCCCAACCAGGGCGATCGAGGAACCCATATCAACATCAGTGGTGGCGGCATTGCGAAGTCTGCGCCCAACCCTGAGGCGGCGATGCAGTACCTGGAATACTTGGTGAGTCCAGAAGCCCAGCAGATCTTCGCGGGAAGCAACTATGAGTATCCGGTACTGCAAGGTGTGCCAGGGGATGCGGTACTGACTAGCCTCGGCAGTTTTAAAGAAGATCGGGTGGCTGCAAAAGCCTTTGGCGAAAGGAACGAGGTGGCATTGAAGCTAATGGATCGCGCTGGCTGGGCATAGAAAAGCTCAGGGCGACTGTGCTAGTTGGCTGGCAGGATTAATGCTTAACGGCGATTGTCCTGCCCCATCTGCCAACTGAGCAACGCCACAGGCAGCAATCCTACAACGACGATCGCTAGGGCGGGGGCTGCGGCTTCTGCTAACCGCTCATCGGAGGCCAGGTTATAGACGCGAACTGCCAAAGTATCGAAATTGAATGGCCGCACAATCAGCGTGGCGGGCAGTTCCTTCATCACATCGACGAACACTAGAATCAATCCACTAAGCAAGCCGCCGCGCATCAGGGGTAAATGCACTCTGCGAAGAGTGCTAACTGTGCCACAGCCTAGGCTGCGGGCGGCATCGTCAAGGCTGGGTTTAATCCGCTCCAGGCTGGATTCCACCGCGCCAAAGCCTACTGCCAGAAAGCGCACCAAGTAGGCAAACACTAGGGCTGCGATCGTTCCACTCAGCAGCAATCCGGTGGAAACCCCAAAGGTGGAACGGCTCCAGGTATCCACAGCGTTATCGAACTGTCCCAACGGCACTAAGACCCCGACTGCAATTACGGCTCCCGGCACAGCATAGCCTAGAGTGGCAATTTGAGTTGCCCATCGGTTGTCTGGGCGCAGTCGTTGCCCATAGGCTAGAAGGATAGAGAGCAGCACTGCGATCGCTGCCGTCAGCAGTGCCAGCAGCAAGCTATGGCTGGCAAACTCCCCGAAGCGATCGTTTGTGTTCTGCACGATCGCCGCACTGGAACCAGATGGGCTGGGAAAGTCAACGTTGTCCCGCGATATGCCCGAACTGCTGCCCCCTGAACTGTTGCCCATTGCCAATTGCATCAGTACTCCCGCCGGTAGCAGGAATCCCAAGACAATCGGCAGACCACACGCGCTGATCGCCAGTAAACTGCGCCACCCTGAGAGCAAGTAGCGCGATACGGCTCGTCCCTGTCCAGCTTGGTAGTATCGCTGCTGCTGACGAGACAATCGCTCCAGGGCCAGCAAACCAAAAACAAACAGCAGCAGCAGGGCAGCCAACTGCGAGGCCGCCAGTCGATCGCCCATGCCAAACCAGGTACGATAAATCCCTGTGGTGAAGGTGGGAACTGAGAAAAATTCAACTGTGCCAAAGTCGTTCAGTGTCTCCATCAGCGCCAGGGACAACCCCGCAGCGATCGCTGGTCGCGCCAATGGCAGAGTCACCGTCCAAAAACTGCGCCAAGGACTGCAACCCAAATTGCGACTGGCTTCCAACAAGCTAGTGGACTGAGTGAGAAACGCCGATCGCGTTAACAGATAAACATAGGGATACAGCACCAGGGTTAGCAGGGCGATCGCTCCCGGCAGCGATCGCACATTGGGAAACCAGTAGTCCTGCACTGTCTGCCAGCCAAACCACTGCCTCAATTGAGTTTGAATCGGCCCGTAGTATTCCAGCAGATCAGTGTAGGTGTACGCCAAAATATAGGCGGGAGCCGCCAAAGGCAGCAGCAGCGCCGATTCAAATAGTCGCCGCCCCGGAAAACAACAGAGTGTAACTAACCAGGCGGTTCCAACTCCAATAATGGCAGTGCCGATGCCAACTCCCACCATCAAGCCCAGGGAGTTAGTGACATAAGTGCTCAAGACGGTACTGGCTAAATGCTGCCAGGTCGATCGCGCATCGACAAACGCGCTACCCAACACCACCCAAATGGGTAGCGATAACACAACCGCGATCAACACTGCACTCCCTGTCCAGCTATCCCAATGGGGAAAATGAAAGCGAGAGGTAGAAGCTTGAGAGACGGGCGATCGCATACGGAAGAAGGGGGCTGAGGCGCTGGTGGGAGATGCCAAAGATTACCTTAGTATAAGATGAGGCTGTTGATTATAAGTTTCAATTAGATGTCCGATTCCGCTATCCTGCACCTCGATCGCGTTTCTCAGCAATTCTCCAAGGCGCTCATTCCCGCCGTCCATCAAGTTTCCTTAACGCTGAAGCAGGGCGACCTTCTGGGACTGCTCGGTGCTTCGGGTTGCGGTAAGACGACTCTATTGCGACTGATTGCTGGGTTTGAGCGACCCCAGGCTGGAACGATCGATCTAGCAGGACAGCGTGTTGCAGGCGAAGGCATCTGGCAGTCACCCGAACGCCGAGATGTGGGCATGGTGTTTCAGGACTACGCGCTGTTTCCTCATCTAAATGTGGCGAAAAATGTGGCATTTGGTTTGCGGCAACCGCGCCGCCCGCGGTTCTCGGCACAGATCCAGGAACTAACCGCCGCCGCGATCGCTCTGGTTGGTCTGACTGGACTGGAGGCGCGCTATCCCCACGAGCTATCAGGAGGGCAGCAGCAGCGCGTTGCTCTAGCGCGGGCACTGGCTCCTCAGCCCACTCTAGTGTTGCTCGACGAACCCCTGAGCAACTTGGATGTGCAGGTACGGTTGCGGCTACGGCAAGAGATTCGCGACATTCTCAAAACCAGTCAGACTACGGCAATTTTTGTCACCCATGATCAAGAAGAGGCTTTGTCGATGTGTGATTTTGTGGCGGTGATGTGTCAGGGCAAGTTAGAACAAATCGACACGCCGGAGGGGCTGTATCAAACGCCTAAATCTCAGTTTGTGGCGGAATTTGTCACCCAGGCAAATTTTCTGCCTGCCGAGTGGCACAAAGGCGGTTGGCAAACTGAAATTGGCTGGTTCGAGGGCGATCGCCCTCAGTTCGATCGCGTTGCTCAGAATCGAGCGACCGTGATGATTCGGCAGGAAGTGTTGCAGTTGGTAGCCGATGAGACAAGTGACATTGTGATTCACGATCGCCAGTTTCTAGGCCGCGAGTACCGCTACTGGCTCATAACTCCCAAAGGGCAAGCCCTCTATGCTCGCACCCCCATCAGCGTAGATCTGAGAATTGGCACTGCTGTCCGCCTCTCAGCAACGGGTGCATCGGTTCAGGTATTTCCGATCGCTTAAGTTAACTTAAGCCTTGCGGCAACTGGGTTTCTTGTTGAGGATTTCTCGTTAATAAGCGAGCAAGCTCTGAATGGGATAAGTCTGCCAATCCTAATCCCTGATCCTGACCCAGCACTAGGCTGGCTTGTTCTTTTTGAACTGGAAATGCTGCTTCAGCACATCCAGCCTGGAGCAGCGCCAGTAGTCTACCTGGGAGACGATCGTGCCTTCTGGGTTCAGCCGCAGTTCGCTCCAGCCTGGAATGGCAATCCGGGGTTTCCAGGGCAAAGGCGTGTTCCAACTCAGCGTCCAGTCCATACGAATCAGATCCTCATGCTGCTCAATGTGGTGCAGATCCATTTTGCAGTTGAGAAAAGCCGTGTGCATAAACCCAATCATTGCTTGGAATTTTCTACGCCCTCGAAAGTCACTCATCGGGTCTTTGAAGTGCACATTCTCAGCGTAGAGGCTGTAGGTTTGATCTCTGGGAAATCGAGCATAATCTTCCCGCAGAGTTTGCAGAGTCTTTAAAGCTGTGTCCATTGCTTAACCCTCCAACTTTTCGATGTCATTCCGATGTCATTCCACAGTCACGTCGTCCCACAGCCGCTCTAGCTGATAGCGCCAGGCTGCCAGAGTCTCCTGTCGCCGCTCTGCACTGGAATCAATGTCGCCCATCAGGCCTTCTTCATAGAAGCGATCGAGGGTTTGCAGGGTTGACTCCAGGCTTTGCCCTTGCTGTTTGGCGGCCTGAATGATCTGCCGGACTTGAGTTTCGGCCAGGCGGCTGAAGCTATCGTCCAGTCCAGCTTGCCTGAGAGCGATCAAGCGCTGGATCGCAGTGGTGAAGTCAGCGATCGTCAATCCCACGCAAGTGTGCTGGAACACACCCCATAAAACATCTTGGTGCAGGGCATACCGCGTCTCCTGGGTGGCGTCGAAGTTGGCTTCCAGGAGTTGTGCCAGAAACGGCTGGGCATCTTGAGCGGGGGCGATCGGCAACAGCAGGCGTAGCCAGTCTTGCTCATCCGACAGCAGCACCAGCAGCCGGAAATCAGGAGTTTCCACCTGCCAGGAACCAGGAGCCAGCATTGCAGTTGCCTCACCAAAGCGTTGAGTCAAGGTCGCAGAAATTTCTTCAGGAGTCATGGAGCGAGGTTTAAGGTGAGCAGAACTGAAAAGGCGCGTTGTCCTGTCTAACTCATAGCTCACAACGGGCAAAAAAATCCCCCACCGATCGGTAGGGGAGAGGGGGTAAAGGGATTTCCAAATTGCTAAGCTACATCACCAACCTAGAACAGCCACTCTTGGACGGCTTCTTCTTTAGTGTTGGTGCGCCGTTCTGGAGTTTCGCGAGTGAAAGTCATGTGGACAGCGCGATTCTGTTCGCCATCTGCCGCCACCGCCAGAATTGGGTAGTCAATTACGCCATCCTGGAACGACACCTGGAAGCGGAACGTACCATCGGGGTTGAGTTGAATAGGACGACCACCGATCGTCACAGTGGCATCCGGCTCAGTTGCACCGTAGACGATCAGTTCCGCATCGGCCACCAGCCAAAACTGGCGGGGACGGATGGGCAGTGCAGAGGCAGAGAAGCCCGCACCGGACATCATGCCCACACCCGACATACCGATACCAGACATCCCCATGAAACCGAATCCCGACATTCCCATCATGCCGACACCAGACTCCATCATGCCCACGCCAGACATGCCTGCCCCTGACATGGTTAGCCCAGCACCAGACATCGTGGGTACTCCAGTCAGTCCACTTGCCCACATCCCCATGCCAGAAGCCAGCACGTAGGAACTCATACCCATCCCACTGCCGCTTGCCAGTTGATGGGAACCATACACAGAGCCAGGAACGTGCTGATCAGATTCGGAGATGGAACCTGCAACCCGCCGAGCCTCGATCGCCCCAGCCATCTCAAAGACCTGGCTATAGTTGTTCACACCACCCACACTAACGGACTGGCGACGAGTCGGAGGAACTGGTTCCAGGAAGGTTTTATCGCGCAGGTCTTCTTCCCAAGCAACGCTGATGAACTGGTCATCGATCCAGTCTGAGGGATAGACAGGCGGCACACGCACGGGAGCCGATCGGGCCAGCACTAGCCAGCGGCCATCCGCAGTCCGGTAGCCAATGTCAATCATGTATTCCCGATCGCTGACGGGGATCGGCAAATACCATTCCCGCGCCAGTTCGTCGCAGGGGTATTCCTGCAAGCTGTGGGGACGTTGGTGGCTCAAGTCAACATCCGTCACGTCGTAGATCCGCAAGGAAAGCTGCTGTCCGCCCTGCTGACGCAACTCTTCTTTGTGGGCAACGGGGATGTCCCAATAGGTGTAGGCCCACTGCGGATCGCGGGGCATCAGAACAATGCGGCTCTCGCCATAGCCTGCAGGCAGGTCAGCTAGCCCCTCATCAACAGCGGCCAGAGAGTCAGCGAGGCGATCGTCTTGACCAACGTCGAATTTTGCTGCCTCCACTTCTGCCTGCGCTTCCACTCTGGGTACGGGGATTGAGGTTGGGAAACTTTTCAGTTGACCTTGCTTCTGTTGAATTTCTCGAATGGAAGCCAGTAGTTGCTCCTTCCGCATCCGGCTATACCGAAAAACACCGTACTCACTTGCGACTCTGCGAAGCTGCCGCAAGGTCATATCTTCAAGGGGAGGACGTTCTTTGGAAGTCACCATCACAGTCTCCGAAATTGAGCTAAGGGGCATGAAATTAGGCGAGAAGACTTCATCTTGTTTTCAGGATCGCGGGGATCAGCACGTTGGTCTCATGTTGCAGCAAGCTTCTCGCAAAATCAAGGACTGTTTCAGAAGAATTTAGGCATATCTACGCATCAACAGGGGAGACGGGGATCGTCATGTTATCGTTTGCTGACATTTTGCTAGGATTGGGGATCAGAAGCTCAGGAGAGTCTAACTTCTGAGTCTGCTGGAACTCAAGCGTTCTTGATGGCTCTCCTCGGTATACTCAGGATGTTCAAGTTTGGAGTAGGAAGACGTGACGATCGAGGGCACAGAAGAGGAACAGCTTGTCTCGCCTGATTTAGCAGGGACGCGACAGAACGGGGCTGCGGGCGATCCTCCTCAGCACCGCCTCATCAGTAAAATCCTGGCTCCTGCCGTCAAGCTCTGGCTGAGGTCGCAGCTTGAGCAGGTCGAAACGCTTCAGGTGGAGGTGGAGGCAGGCGATCGACAGTTGCTCTCAGGGGCGATCGGGCGCGTCAACGTGGTGGCCCAAGCAGCCATCTATCGTGGGCTACATCTCACCCAGGCTCAGGTAAGCGGGGAAAACATTCGGACTAACCTGAACCAAATGCTGCGGGGGAAACCATTTCGGCTGCTGGCGGAGTTTCCCATTTCAGGTCGAGTTTGCCTGAATGCAGCAGATCTCAATGCTTCTTTGAAAGCACCCTTGCTGGCGAACGCAGTGATTGACTTTCTCCTGTTGTTGCTCAAATCTGAGGGCGATGACGAACTGGCAGGGCAGAGCGTTCAAGATTTGACGTTGAGCGATCCGCAAGCAACCCTCGGCGATGGGCAGATCACCCTCAACGCCACCCTGATTTCGGTTGGGGGAACTGCAATTCCCGTGGTTGTCCGAACGGGGCTAACGATCGAAAACGGTCAAATTCTCAAGCTCGATCGTCCCCAGTGGCTACCCCATGCCAATGCTCAGCGAGGTTTGCCCCTTAAGGAACTACACGGGTTCGCGTTCGACCTTGGCCCCCAAGCGGCTCTGGAGGAATTGACGATTACGCCAGAGCAGATCGTTTGCCGGGGCCGCCTTGTGGTGACACCGGAGCCGATTTAGCCCTGCTCTGTGCGCCAGAGGGCATCCGCAACGCGGCAAACGTCTCGAAGTTCCTGAACATCGTGAAGCCGCAGAATATCCGCGCCGCCTGCGATCGCTGCACAGCAAGTTGCGGCTGTGCCCCAAATTCGTGCTTTGGGATTGGGCTGGTTGAGGATGTGTCCGATGAAGCTTTTGCGAGAAGTTCCTACTAGGAGTGGACAGCCGATCGCTCTAAACTCTGGCAGTCGTCGCAGGAGTTCCAGGTTCTGCTCAAAGGTTTTGGCAAACCCAATGCCGGGATCAAGAGCAATGTGGTTCGGATTGATCCCAGCGGTGATCGCCGCTCCGGCTCTAGCTCTAAGAAACTCAGTCACCTCACCAACTAGATCTACATAGTCGGTCATCTGCTGCATCGTTTGAGGTGTCCCCCGCAGGTGCATCAGGATAATGGGGACGTGCAGCCCAGCTACAGTAGGCAGCATTGCTGCGTCGTAGGTTGCGCCAGAGACATCGTTTACTAGGTCGGCTCCTGCCGCGATCGCCAGTTTTGCCACCGTTGATCGGGTTGTGTCCACAGAGATTGGGATATCCATCTCCCGCCGCACCGCCTGTATCACGGGCAACACCCGATCAAGTTCTGCCTGCACAGACACCCCTGGAGCGCTGGGGCGTGTGGATTGACCACCAATGTCCAGAATGTCTGCTCCCGCGGCCACCAGCGCTCGAGCTTGAGTCAGGGCTGTTTCCAGGGTACTGAACTGCCCGCCATCACTGAAGCTGTCGGGAGTGACGTTCAGAATGCCCATCAGGTAGGTACTTTCTCCCCAAGAAAAAACGTGATTCCTGAGATTCCAGGGCGAGGGGGCGAGGGCAGCATCCAGATTTATCAAGTCAAAAAGTTTCCTTCTCTTAAGCGCAACGATCGACCAATGGATCTCAGCTATGAATCTCAACGATCGATTCACGAACAGGTGAAAAACTTCAAGCTGTATCTATCTAGCCAAGCCAAATACCGCTAGCACTGCTTGGGGAAGGACAAAACTTCAGGCTAGGGCAGAGGCAAAAGAATAGTAACCCGCTGAGCCTGACTAGGCAGACTCAGGCTTGGGCAGCGAGGAGGGGTGCATCAGCAGTTCGGCAGTCGATCGCTTCTCCACCATTTCACGCGTAATGGCACAGCGTGTCACGTCCTTCCGAGAAGGTAGCTCGTACATCACATCCAGCATCAGTTCTTCCACAATACTGCGGAGGGCCCGTGCCCCAGTCTTGCGGCGGTAGGCTTCCTGGGCGATCGCCCGCACCGCATCAGGCTTGAACTCCAGCCCTACGTTGTCCATCTTCAGCAGCTTTTGGAACTGCTTCACTAGGGCGTTCTTGGGTTCCGTTAGAATTTCAGCTAGAGCATCTTCATCAAGCGGATCGACCACCGCCATCACCGGAACTCGCCCAATGAACTCTGGGATCATGCCAAATTTAACCAGATCGTCCGGTTCCAGGTGCTTCAGCACATCTGCCGCCCGCTTCTCCTTGCTCTGACCTTCACCCGGTTGGACAAAACCGATCGACTTCTTACCAATCCTCTGCTCAACTGCCTTATCCAGTCCTACAAATGCGCCGCCGCAGACAAACAGAATGTTGCTTGTATCAATCTGAATGCAGTCCTGGTAGGGGTGCTTGCGGCCGCCTTGGGGAGGCACATTAGCTACCGTGCCTTCCAGCATCTTCAGCAACGCCTGCTGCACTCCCTCCCCAGAAACATCCCGCGTGATTGAGGGGTTCTCGCTTTTGCGGGCAATCTTGTCAATTTCGTCAATGTAGATGATGCCACGCTGGGCCTCTTCCACATCCAAATCAGCCACTTGCAGCAGCCGCAGCAAAATGTTTTCCACATCCTCGCCGACATAGCCTGCTTCAGTTAGCGTTGTTGCATCCGCTACCGCGAACGGAACGTCCAGAATCTCAGCTAGGGTTTGCGCCAGCAGGGTTTTGCCACAGCCTGTGGGGCCAATCAGCAGAATGTTGGATTTCTGTAGCTCAACATTGTCCTCTGGTACAGCTTTGCCGCTTCCCTTCGTTTGGATGAAGCTGAGGCGCTTGTAGTGGTTGTAGACCGCAACCGACAGTACCTTTTTGGCTTCATCCTGCCCGATGACGTGCTCATCCAGATAGGTCTTGATCTCCCTGGGCTTGGGAATCTGGTTCAGCGAGATACTAGAAGCGCGGGTTTTGCGCTTCTCCGGCGACTGTTCCCGCCGCGGCACCGGCTGGGGGGCTGCGGCACTGGAATCGAACAGCTCTTCATCCAAGATCTCGTTACACAAATCTACACATTCGTCGCAGATGTAGACCCCCGGCCCAGCAATTAACTTACGGACTTGCTCCTGAGATTTTCCACAAAAGGAACATTTGAGATGGGAGTCGTACTTTGACATATCTGCCTCTTAGTTAGACTGCTGCAACAGGCTCTCCTGCTTTGGGAAGATTCTGTCTAGAGATTACTTGGTCGATCAAACCGTAGTCTTTGGCTTCTGCCGCCGACATAAAAAAGTCTCGCTCGGTATCTGCCTCAATACGATCGAAATCCTGACCCGTGTGATGGGCCAACAGTTCATTCAGCTTGCGCTTATGATAGAGGATTTCCTTCGCCTGAATCTCAATGTCCACGGCCTGTCCCTGAGCGCCACCCAAAGGCTGGTGAATCATGATGCGAGAACTAGGCAGAGACATACGCTTGCCATGAGCACCAGCAGTCAGCAGGAACGCGCCCATGCTGGCGGCCAGACCGAAGCAGATTGTAGCAACATCGCACCGAACCTGCTGCATGGTGTCATAAATCGCCATACCTGCGGTGACGGAGCCACCAGGGGAGTTGATGTAAAGCTGAATATCCTTTTCTGGATCTTCAGCTTCCAAAAACAGGATTTGAGCAACGATCGTATCTGCAACGGCATCATCAACGGGCGTACCCAGAAACACAATGCGCTCTCGGAGCAACCGGGAGTAGATGTCGAAGGCGCGTTCCCCTCGACCAGATTGCTCTACCACCATTGGGATCGTGCCACTGGTTGCTTGGATGTCCAGGGTGTTCTGGCTGGTAAGGGTGTAATCGGGCGATCGAGAAATAAACATGGTCGCTGTTGTTGACTGTTCACTAGGGGCAAGAGATGCAACGGCTTAATTCCAGCTAGGAATGCAGTCGCTTAAGTCTCCGTTCTCACATTATGCCTCAAGTCTTCTGAGACTTGGGGGACTCTCAGAGAGAAACGCTCAAGCATTCTACTTAACCTCTGGAGAGATGCTCCAGGTTTGTGGCTTGAGTTGGCAGTTTGAAGCGAGCCGTTGACATCTCTATTACGCTTCTTATCCCTAACCTTTCGCTTTAGACTTCTTGGCCTTCGGCTCAGGAGATTCTGGCTCAGAGGCCACCTCTGTCTCCGCGCCTGTCCCAGCAGTTTCCACAGCTTCAGGCTTTGCTTCAGGCTCTACGACTTCAGATTCCACAGACTCCACAGCCTCAGATTCTACAGTTACAGTAGCCTCGGAGGCAGCGACTTCCTCGAACTCGGCTTCTGGAACTTCTTCCGATTCGGCGGGTGCCAGGGTTCCTTCAGGGACAAGCTCGATCGTGGAATGTTCGATCAGCCAGTCCACAATCTTCTCTTTCAGCAGGTCTTCGGACACCACTTCTTGTAGCCGATTGCGATCAATGTCCTGATCTTCCATTTCGCTCAGAATCTCACTGACCTTAGCGCTCACTGCTTCAGGTTCCACTGTGATTGATTCCTGCTTGGCTACTTCTCCCAGAGCCAAGGTGCGCTTGATTCGCTCGATCGCATCAGGACGGGAGCGCTCTTTCATCATCGCGATCGTGTCCTGGTTAAACAGGCGCTTGACATCGATCCCCTGGTTTTGTAGCTGCATGGCGGTCTGGTTCAGCATAAAACTCAGTTCTCGCTCAATCAGCGTTTCCGGCAATTCCACTTCAATGCGGTTTGCCAATTCTTTGACGATCGCCTGTTCTTTATTCGCTCTAGTTTTCTCTTCAGCTTCCTCTACATAGCGCTTCTCCAGGGTTTCCCGCAGTTCTGCCAAAGTTTCAAACTCGCTCACTTCCTGGGCAAAGTCGTCGTCGAGTTCGGGCAGTTCTTTGGCCTTGAGTTCTTTGAGAGTCACCGTAAAAATGGCAGGGCGACCAGCCAAGCTCGCCTGACTGTATTCTTCAGGAAACGCGACCGATATCTCTTTAGTTTCGCCTGGGTTAAGGCCAACCATGCCCGCCACAAAGCCTGGAATGAATAGATCTTCCTTTAGTTCCACCTGAAAATCCTCAGCCTGACCACCCGTAAAGGGTTCCGGTTCCGCTTCGGGATTTTCCGGGTCGGGCAGCACTCCCTGGAAGTCCACAATGGCAGTGTCGCCTAACTGGGCAGAACGACCCTCAACGGGAACCAGAGTGGCAACGCGATCGCGCTGTTCCTGGAGGGTTTTGTCTACTCGATCGGGGTCAGGATTAACTTCTTCTGCTTGAAGCTCAAAGCCTTGGTAAGTGTCCAGCTTCACTTCTGGCTGCACGTCCACTGAAGCGGAGAAAATCAGGGACGAACCGGGCTGAAACTGACCCACCAATTCTTCAAAGGAGGAGCGCAGTTGAAAGTTTCCTAGAGCGTCAATTTTTTCTTGCTCTAGCGCTTGCTTGATGGTGTCGTCAATGAGTTCTTCCAGAGCAGCAGCTTTGAGGCTGGCAGTACCGTAACGCTGAATCACCACTTGGCGGGGAACTTTGCCCTTACGGAACCCAGGAATAGTCGCAGAGCGGGTGAATTTCTCGATCACCTGATCGTAAGCCTTCTTGGATGCTTCTGATGTAATTTCGATTTCCAAACCAATCTGGCTGGCGGGGAGCTTTTCCTGAGTAACTTTCATCGGTATATGGGGGACAGAATGACTGAGAAATCTGGGTGGCTGATGCGGAAATTTCTGAGTAGTCAAGAGGACTGGAAGAAATGCTCTTCGGAGCCTCAATTCCGCTCTATACTCAACTCCCGCTCCACAAAGTGCAATTGAGAACGCAACCTCTCCCACGACGCTTGCAATGAGCTTGCGTCGCTGCAATAAGCTATGGTAACTGATTCCGATCGAGGGTGACGGCTGCAGCCACGGGAATCTTAAAATTCAACCATGCCTTCAGCCACGCCTGAAGGAGAAAATTAAATCTGAGTGGGAGTTTCAAAAATCCGCTAAGATCTTGGAACTCCCGATGAATCTGTTTGAGACTCGGTTCTAGGCAGGCAGGGATACAGGCTTTTCAGTGCCACAGGTTTTTCAGGGATACAGGTTTTTTAGTTCAAGCCGCTCCCCTCACGAGGCTCTCTCAAATTGTGTTTTTAGGTTGTCCGCTTAGAAAGTGAGAGTATCCAGCAGCCCTAATTCTCGAAGTTCAAGCTTTTCCATCCAGTAGTTCTTTCAGCCATTTTGGAGGTCTTTAGTTTGGTTCACTCCTATCGAGTCGCAATTTTGGGCGCAACGGGAGCCGTTGGAACAGAGCTGCTGGAGCTACTAGAGCAGCGAAATTTTCCACTGTCAGAGTTGAAGTTACTGGCTTCTCCCCGATCGGTAGGCCGCACTCTGGTTTTCAGAGGTCAGGAGATCGCAATCGAAGCAGTCAGCGATCGTGCGTTTGATGGAATCGACATCGTACTGGCCTCGGCTGGAGCTGCAACAACGAAGGAGTGGGCAGCAAAAGCGATCGCGGCAGGAGCGGTGATCATCGACAACTCCAGCGCTTACCGTATGGATGCAACTGTGCCCCTCGTTGTCCCGGAAGTGAATCCTCAGGCGGCCGCCAGCCATCGTGGACTGATCGCCAACCCCAACTGCACCACGATTTTGATGGCGGTGGCAATTTATCCGCTGCATCGGGTTCAGCCGATTCGTCGGATCGTTGCAGCCACCTACCAGTCCGCCAGTGGAGCTGGAGCACGAGCGATGGAGGAGGTAAAAGTTCAAACTCAGGCTATTCTGAACGGGGAAGCGCCCCAGCCGAAGATCTTTCCCTATCCTTTGGCATTCAATCTGTTCCCGCACAACTCCAAGCTGATGGAGTCGGGTTACTGCGAAGAAGAACTGAAGATGATGAACGAAACGCGCAAAATTTTTGGCGCACCGGATTTGCGAGTCACGGCTACTTGTGTACGGGTTCCCGTCTTGCGGGCCCACTCTGAAGCGATTAACCTGGAATTTGATCAACCTTTCAGTGTGCAGAAAGCTAGGGAGATCCTTAGCCAGGCTCCTGGAGTTAAGCTAGTTGAGGACTGGAGCGCTAACTACTTCCCGATGCCGATCGATGCCACTGGTAAGGATGAGGTTCTCGTTGGGCGCATCCGTCAGGATCTTTCCCATTCTTGCGGTCTGGAACTTTGGCTCTGCGGCGATCAGATCCGCAAAGGCGCAGCCCTCAATGCCGTGCAAATCGCCGAACTCTTGGTTGAGAAAAACCTGCTTAAGCCTGTGGCAGCCCTAGTTTAGTCTTCAACTCAAACTCGTAACTGATAACTTCTAAATAACAAAGCGTGTGGTGAATTTTGGACGGGTTTTAACAGCGATGATTACGCCGTTTCAGGTAGACGGCAGTGTGGACTTCGCGATCGCCGCCGAGCTGGCTGCACACCTGGTAGATCACGGCAGCGATACTCTAGTAGTCTGCGGTACAACAGGCGAATCTCCCACTCTGACCTGGGATGAGGAGTACGAATTATTTCAGGTGGTGCAGAAAGCAGTGAAGGGTAAAGCCAGGATTATTGCGGGTACAGGCTCAAACTCAACTCAAGAAGCGATCGCAGCTACCAAAAAAGCCGCTAGACTAGGGTTAGATGGATCATTACAAGTCGTTCCCTACTACAACAAGCCGCCCCAAGAAGGGTTATA
>DATNQR010000621.1:0-4405 GCA_036703905.1 Thermosynechococcaceae cyanobacterium | reverse complement strand
CCAAGTTTTCGTCATGGGCGACAACCGCAACAACAGCAACGATTCCCACGTTTGGGGTTGTCTGCCTCAGAAGAACATCATCGGCCGCGCCTGGCTGCGCTTCTTCCCGTTCGATCGCATCAACCTAGTCGGATAAAACCTACCCAGGGAATTGGTCGAGTAAGGAAAAGCATTCATCCGCCTTGTATCCTCGATTGTCCTGGCTGTTCCGTCTTCCTGATGCGCCAGCCAGTGCAGGAAAAGTCTAGAATCAGGCGAAGTAGCGATCGAGGAAAAGGCCATGGCACAGCGACTAAAACGATGGGAATCTCCCCGTCGAGAGGGCCGCAACGACAAAGGCAAAGGCGGCACAGCCCGACAGCGCCAGAAGCGAAAGCAGTTTCAAGCCCTGCGGCAACGGTTAAAAAACCAAGCAGATCAATCAGAGTCCAATAGGGGAAGCGCCAATGCTTCCCCTATTTTTTTGCGCGATCGACCCTAGCGCTTGAGAGACAGGTCGAGCACCAGTCGCATCACGAGCATCACCACAAAATTCCCTACAGAATTCAATAGCGTTGGAATTTCGTAAACTAGAGCGAGTCCTGTGGGTCAACAGCCCGATCGCTCTCCCAGCAAACTGAACTCAACACGCCGAACTCAACACGCTGGACTCAACACGCAATGGCAGAAACGTCCAAAAATCAAGTTCGGCTGAAGCTGCTGCTGCTAGGGGCAGCGCTCGTGCTAGTGGAGATCGCCCTGATATTTTTGCCTGTGCCAGCCACTCTGCAACAGGCGTTGCTTTGGGTGCAGAGCCTGGGGTTGCTGGGAGCGATCGCCTTTATCCTGCTCTACGCGCTGGCGACGGTGCTGTTTGTGCCGGGTTCCGTGCTGACGATCGGTGGCGGCGCAGTCTTTGGTGTGCTGATGGGGTCAGTTTATGTACTCTTGGGGGCAACCCTGGGGGCAACTTTGGCGTTCTTGGTGGGGCGCTACTTTGCCAGAGACTGGGTGAACCGCGAAATAGAAAAGCACCCAAAGTTCCGCGCGATCGATCAAGCCGTTGCCAAATCAGGCTTTAAGATCGTCCTGCTGACTCGGCTCTCGCCAATTTTCCCCTTCAGCTTACTCAACTACGCCTTTAGTGCCACACAAGTATCGCTGCGGGACTATGTTTTGGGGTCGATCGGAATGCTGCCAGGAACGGTGCTGTACGTGTACACGGGTTCGCTGACGACGGCTGCGATCAATCAAACCCCCAACCGCAGTTTTCAAACTTCAGCCTTGGAATGGGGCGTGCGAGGAATTGGCTTAGCTGCCACTATTGCCGTTACTCTCTACATCACTCGCCTGGCCAAAAAAGCTTTAGAACAGATCGACCAAAGTTAGGATATGCAAGGGGTTCGAGTCAATGTAACCTCTTCTCCATCAACTTCATCAATACTATTGTTCTGTTTAAGTTCGCTTTCCCTTACGCCTCCATGCCTTCTGAAACTACCTCGATCGATTTGCTCACTGCTTGCGCTCAAACTCTGAGCTTGCCTCAAATTCAACGGCACGTTTTTCTCTGCGCTGACCAAACCAAACCCAAGTGCTGCTCAAAGGAAGCGGGACTTGAGGCGTGGGAGTATTTAAAGAATCGGCTTAAAGAACTTCACCTTGACCAACCCACCGAACTGAACTCTGCCTGCACATTTCGGACGAAAGCCAACTGTCTGCGCGTCTGCCTACAGGGGCCAATTTTGCTCGTATACCCAGAAGGTGTTTGGTACCGCAATGCCACGCCAGAGGTGATTGAGCGCATTATTCAGGAACATCTAATCGGTAATCAGATCGTTGAGGAATACGCCTTTCTCACCCATCCTCTGCCGATCGAGTAGGTTCGTCTTTGTCGATTAAGGGAACCGAGAGAAACACCTTGAAGTCAATCGTTTTTGAAGCTAGGAGGCAGACCAATTCAGACGATCGCCCCTAAGCAAGTGCTATACAATAGCTCAGAAGGACTGTGGCCCGGAAACTGGCTCCAGATATTTGAGTTTCCGCTTGAGTGCCTCAGTATTTAGAATTATTGAGATTTCAGCAGATACTCAGAGCCTCTTTACAATATGATTCAATAGAGCCAAACCAAGCTCCAGTGAGGAATTGAACCATATTTCAGGCAATAGAATCAGATTTGAACTCCATTGATTCACCTGAATTGATACTGAGACAATGCCTAAACCTCACCCAACAGGATGGTAAGTAGCACAGCATGAAGGAAACAAGTGTAGGAAATCATAAGCGGCTACTGCTGATTGACGACGACCCTAACCTCATTCTGTTGGTTAAAGACTACCTGGAGTTCCGAGGTTATGAAGTCATCACGGCGGAGAATGGGCGGGCAGCCCTGGAAGTGCTGGCCCAGGAAATCCCCGACATGATCATCTGTGATGTGATGATGCCGGAAATGGATGGCTATTCTTTGGTGAAGCACGTTCGCGACGATCCCCGAACTAACTGGATTCCAGTTCTGTTTCTATCTGCAAAGGGACAAAGCCAGGATCGAGTGAAGGGGCTGAATACGGGCGCAGATGTGTATATGGTCAAGCCCTTTGAGCCAGAGGAATTAGTGGCTCAGGTGGAGTCTTCGCTGAAACAAGCTGCCCGCATTGCAGATCGTCCTGGCAAGGGTGGAGAAAGCGGGCCTAAAATTCAGGTTCCCTTTGATGTGGAACTTACGCCAACAGAGCTTCGGGTAGTGCAGTACGTAGCGCGAGGCATGGCTAACCGGGAAATTGCTGAAGAACTAAAAGTGAGCCAACGCACGATCGAAAGCCACGTGAGCAATATGCTGGGCAAAACAGGACTGCACAACCGGACGGAGTTGGCCCGTTGGGCTTTGGAAAACAATATGGCCTGAGAACGATATAGCCTGAGAATTGGAGCTTCTATCCAGATCCTGGTAAAAGCGGAACGTGCGATCGTGGATTGATTGCACTGGCTGATTGCATCGATTGTCTAGCCATTCGATCGACTCTAGGGTCTGTTTTGAGAGCGCTAGGCTGGGAAAAGGTGTGATTCAGCAAAGGATATGAGACAACGTGGGGAGCTAAACCCTGACAGGAAGCTATCCCCGGTGGAGCAGGTGCAGCAGCGCGAGGCGTTGGGGCGCTCCAAAGGAGACTTCAGCACGAAGTTGCATAGACGACGGGACATCCGCCTGACAATTCCGCGTAAGGCGAAGGGAAAGCACGGTAAGTTTGACTCCGGGCTTTCTGACACCAATTCTTTTCGAGAGTATACAGGATTGACTCGATCGCATCTCAACCTCCCCTTACGGAAGCAGAGTTAGGAAGGAGGCAATCGAGTGCAGCTCTACAAAAAATCAGTATAAGTTCCGTGAATTCTGTATTACAAGTGATGTTTAATTACAGGCAATACTTAAAATAGTATTAAAATTGCAAGCGATAGATGAACGATCGCAGCAGATTTTCGGGTCGCCGTGAGTCAATCATTTCTAGGCTCTTTCTCAACGTTTTGTAATAAAACAGATGAGCATACTCGATGGAGACGTAACTTTTTATCCTCAGAAAACCTGTAGTTTATTTACATCTTTGTTTTAGATGAATGCGGTTGCAATCCAACTACGACTTGCTGAAACTTGAAAGTTGTGGCTAGTTCTGCAAGTTGGGGAAAGCTATTAGAAAGGCGTTATCTAATCTTTTCACGATCGGTCTTTCACTGTTGAGGGTGAGGTTACTTTGGATACCATTTCTTATAGAGAGCATTTGCTCCATCAAATTACTAACCGAATCCGACAGTCGTTGGAGTTATCAGAAATTTTATCCACTGCTGTCGCAGAGATCTATACATTTCTTGGTGTTGATCGGGTCAAGATTTATCGCTTTGATTCAGATGCCTGCGGGGAAGTAATCGCGGAAGCAAGGAGCGATCGCTTGCCTACCTTACTCAACCTGCGTTTCCCAGCGGACGATATTCCTTTCCATGCCCGTAAAATGTTCGTGGCTGCTCGGCAGCGCGTAATTGTGGATGTCGCAGCGCAGCGTCAGATCCGCCAGCGCCTGGACTGCCCACAAACAGGGGAAAGCCTAGGAAACAACGATATTCGCTATGCCGAAGCCGATCCTTGCCACGTCCAGTATTTACTGAAGATGGGAGTACTGTCTTCCCTGATCGTGCCGATCCTCAACCGTAAGCACCTTTGGGGACTGCTGGCGGTTCACCATGCCGAACCACGCCATTTCTCCGAGCAAGAACTTCAGATTGTGCAGCTCTTAGTCGATCAGGTGTCGATCGCGATCGCCCAATCCGATCTGCTGCGGCAGGCTCGGCAGCAGGCCCACCACGAAGCCGCCATCAATCAAGTTAGTAGTCTATTGCACTGTCCCCTTCAGCTTGCAGAAATTCGGCAGGGGGTACTGGAAGC
>DATNQR010000620.1:0-3380 GCA_036703905.1 Thermosynechococcaceae cyanobacterium | reverse complement strand
ATGACCCCTGCCCCCGTTCAGTTCGGGTGCTTCTGGAAAGTGTTCGGTTCCACCTTCGCCACGATTTTTCTAGCCGAGCTAGGGGATAAAACCCAGGTCTCCACGCTGCTAATGAGTGCCGAGTTCCATGCTCCGTGGACGGTGTTTGCTGGGGCCACAGCGGCACTGATCACCACAAGCCTGCTGGGAGTGCTGGTGGGTCAATGGCTCTCCCAGCGTCTGTCCCCTAAGACGTTGGATACAGCCGCAGGCGTGACTCTAGCGCTGATGGCGATCATGTTGTTGTGGGATGTAGCAGGAATGTAGTAGGGAAATGTAACAGGGATGCAGCAGGTAAGGACGTAGCAAGTAGAGACGCAGCAATGGATTGGCATCTGATCGATTGGCACTTAATGGGATTAAGCTTCATCACGGTTTTCCTATCCGAGTTAGGTGACAAGAGCCAGGTGGCAGCGATCGCTCTAAGCGGCAGCAACTGCAAATCCCCTCGCGCTGTGTTTCTGGGAACGGCCGCTGCATTGCTGCTGGCCAGCTTTCTGGGCGTGATTGTGGGAGAAGGCACAGCCCAACTGCTGCCCGCCAAGCTAGTGAAAATTGTGGCGGCGATCGGCTTTGCGGTCATGGCGGCTCGGTTGTTGTTGAATCGCTCCCAGGCTCCTGAGAACGCGGGGATTGGGCAGAGTGAGGCGCTTCGGGAGTAGTTCAATCGCGCTTGACTGATCTTCCTGGACTAAGCTACGATGATGCGCTGCACGTCGATCGAAGCGGGGAGCGCTCAACGAGCGACGTGCAAAAGTCTTAAGATGTGTGTATAACAATTCTTCATTTCTTAATTAGACTTAGGGAATAGCCCACACCATTGTTGAGGCAACTATGGCTGTTGATTGGTTACAGAGTGTAAGTTCCAAGCCGAAAGCCCAGGACACCACAGCGCTACGGCACGTATTTGAAAACATCTCTGCCGTGAGCTGTCCCCTGTCCTTTAACTTCCATATGCACACAGTTTGCTCAGATGGCAGACTGCAACCGGAAGCACTGGTGCAGCAGGCAATCGCGATCGGTCTCAAAGGCTTTGCCATCACCGATCACCACAGCGTCGATGGCTACCGAGTCGCCCAGCGCTGGCTGGATGAGCAGAGTGATCGTCATTCCCTGCCCCACCTCTGGACAGGGGTAGAAGTGACTTCGCAGCTTCTGGGAACTGAAGTTCACATTTTGGGCTACGGTTTTGCTCCTCATCACGCCTCCATGGTTCCCTACTTGCTGGGTCACGCACCGCTCGATCCAGAAGACTACAATGCCGGGAGCGTAATTGACTCAATCCATGCAGCAGGGGGTTTAGTGGTGTTGGCGCACCCTGTCCGTTACCGCCGATCGCCTGAAGAACTCATTGCCGCCGCCGCCCAGCTTGGAATTGATGGGGTGGAGACGTTTTACGCCTACGACAATCCCGATCCCTGGCGGGCTAGCCCTAAGCAAACGCAACGAGTCACCAGCCTCAGTCGGGCCTACAGCCTGCTTAATACTTGCGGCACAGACACCCACGGAACCAGCTTGCTGCAACGGCTGTAACGTCCCTGTTAGGCAAACAAACCTCGCTCAGTGCAGATTGCCTGAAGGGGTTGATCCCACTCGTCGATCGTCAAGCTCGGCAGCCGTGCAAACTCAAACACCACACCGATCGTAGGAATTCTAGCCCACTCAGGAGAACTGAGGAGTCGATCGTAGAACCCACCACCGTACCCCAATCGGTAGCGGCGGGAGTCGCAGGCAACGCAGGGAACCAGCATCAAATCCACACGATCGGCGGTCAGTACTGGAGAATCGATCGCTGGGTCTAGAATGCCGTAGGCTCCTGGTTGCGGAGGATCATCATTGGGCGACCATTTGTGCCACTGCAATGCTCGTCCGGCGCACCGGGGAAAGCCCCAAGTTTTAGCAAGGCTAAACAATGGAGTTAGATCGGGTTCCTGCCGAAAGCTGAAATAAGCCAGAACGGTTTTTGCCTGGACAAATTGGGGGCAGAGTCGCAAATTCTCACAGAGACGATCGCTTTGTGCTCTCCAAACTTCTGGCTCTAAGGCTTGCCGAGTTTTCAAGAGCGATCGGCGCAGTTCTGCCTTATTCATTGAGGAATTAATCAACCACCTGGCTCCCGTGGCTGCGGGGATCGTCAGCTGCACTACCAGAAGCCGAAACTGGGGGAGAAAATGCAGACGTTTCGCCAGTGACAGAGGACTGAGCATGGGGAAGAGTTTCGCCTGCTGCCAAGGCCACCAGGTTTTCCGCCATCACTGATCGCGGCTGCTTGCCGATCGTCTGGCCCACGGCCTGCCCATCTTGCCCCAAAAACACAAAATGGGGAATGCCATCCACGCGATAGGAAAGCACCTCCGGCAGCCACTTGTTGTTGTCTACGTTCAGCATGACGAAGTTGACCCGATCGCCATACTCCTGCTCTAGGGTGGCTATGTCAGGAGCCATTGCCTGACAGCTAGTACACCAATTAGCATAAAACTCCATCAGCGTCGGCTTGCCGTTCGTCAGTGCCACTTCCAACGGTGTTGAAGTTTCGGCGATCGTGGTCAGCGTGGCGGAACCTGTCTCTGTTCGCAGACCGAGGAAGACAGCCGCACTCAAAACCACAGCCACCAACACAATCAGCAGGTTTCTCAGACGGGTTGCGGTAGTGGTTTGCGGTGGGGAGTTGAGGGAGTCAGGCATGGGGACGATCGTTGCAAGTTGTTACATCTAGTTTAAACTCAAAACTCTTCGCTTTCTAGCAAAGTGGTGGCGAGAGGGTTTGAGCTATTGTGTAGTTCATCATCAAGTCGATCGCGAATGCTTGTAATCCTGTTTCTCATTTCTCGCACTTTACAACAAGGAACTAGGCCTAAGCTGCAAGAAGTCTCACGGAAAAATTCAGGTCAAGTCCTATGTCAACCCGACCCAAGAAATTGCTGTACGCGCTACTCCTTGCCTTACTGGGGGCTGGCTACCTAGGGATATTCTCCCTGGTAGACGTTAACCCAGTTCTGCAAAACCAGGCGGCACTCTTACCCGTCCAAGTTGGAGTTTTGATTTACTTGCTGTGGTGGCGACGACGGAAAAATCGCCTGCGATCGCCGGAGGCTTGAGCCTGGTTCAGTTGATGTTGTCGCCTGTCAGGGATTATGAGATTTCGCTAGAGACTCCATAGCTGTGGACAGACACGTTCAGGCATCTGATTTCCGTTAATTTGCAAGCGGTCTATTATGTAAGTGTGTAAAGCGATCGCAATCTCCCAATGCCAACCACTCCCACCCTGCCTGCCTCGCTTGAACGAGTGGTGCAACGCCTCAGCCGTGTCACTGAGACAAAGCAGCGCTACGAGCAGCTGA